>JAPXNP010000108.1:0-6135 GCA_033811955.1 Acidobacteriota bacterium | reverse complement strand
GTACTGCGTACCGGGTACGGCGTACCGCGTTCCTCAGGGCGCGTACCACAGGCATTCCCGCGTGTGGCAGGCGGAAGGATGTACCACAGGCATCCCTGCCTGTGGCTGGAAGAAGAACCACAATCATGAGCAAGAATGCCCGTGATACACCTTTGCTCCGCCTTACGCGCTGCGATATCCTCCCTGCGGCACGTCACCATCACGGTCGCCCTCGACTAGACGCCGTGAGAACGAAAGGCACAAGCTCATGAACATCCTGATCACCGGAGGAGCCGGTTTCATCGGCTCCCACCTGGCCGATCACCTGATCGACTTGGGACACTCCGTCTGGACCGTCGACGATCTCTCCACCGGCTCCGTCGAGAACATCGCACACCTGAAGAGCCATCCCCGTTTCCACTACGTGATCGACTCCATCATGAACGTTCCCGTCCTGGCGGAACTTGTAGACCAGGCCGATTTGATCTTCCACGCCGCCGCGGCCGTAGGGGTCCGGCTGATCGTCGAGAGCCCGGTTCGTACCATCGAGACCAACATCCGAGGAACCGAAATCATCCTCCAGGCCGCTGCGAAGAAACGAAAACCCGTCGTCATCTTCTCCACCTCGGAGGTGTACGGCAAATCCGACCAGATCCCGTTCTCCGAAGATTCCGACTTGGTCCTCGGTCCCACCTACAAGGGTCGCTGGAGTTACGCCTGCAGCAAGGCGGTCGACGAGTTTCTCGCCTTGGCTTATTGGCACGAGAAGAAGCTCCCCGTGATCGTCGTGCGTCTCTTTAATACCGTCGGCCCGCGGCAAACCGGACGGTACGGCATGGTTATGCCCACGTTCATCGTCCAAGCTCTCCGCGGAGACCCGGTGACCGTCTTTGGGGACGGCTCTCAAAGTCGTTGCTTCTCCTATGTTTCCGACGTTGTGGAAGCCCTCGCCGGGTTGACGACCCGGAGCGAAGCCTACGGAGAGATTTTCAACATCGGCAACGCCGAAGAAGTGACCATTTTGGAACTGGCCCGCCGGGTAATCCGACAACTGAACAGCGGGTCTCCGATTAAGTTCGTACCTTACGACGAGGCTTACGAGGCGGGCTTCGAGGACATGCCCCGCCGCGTTCCGGACCTACGGAAGATCAGCCGGCTGATCGGCTACCGGCCCAAGGTGGGGCTGGACGAAATGATTCTCCGGACGGCGGAGTACTACCGGCCGCGGGTGGCCGCTCCGCAACACCGCGCCGTCAACTTCCGCGTCGGGTCAGAATTACCTTGAGCGTTTCCAGCAAAATCAGCAAATCCAGGGTAAACCGATAGTTGTAGATATAGGCCAGGTCGTATTTCAGCTTCTTTTCCGGGGACGTATCATAGTAACCTCTGACCTGGGCCAGGCCGGTCATCCCGGGCTTCACCTTGTGGCGCTCCTGGTAACCGGGCAACTCCCTGGAGTATCGGGCGACGAACCCAGGCCGCTCCGGCCGCGGACCCACGAAGCTCATGTCACCGCGCAATACGTTGACCAATTGGGGCAACTCATCCAGCCGGAACCGCCGCAGGACGGCTCCTATGGGAGTAATCCGCGGATCACCCGGACAGGCCAATCGCTCCTCTTCGGCGGCTTCCGCATCCGGCACCATGGTCCGAAACTTGATCAATCGGAAGACGTTTCCTCCCAACCCGACACGCTCCTGGCGGTAGAAGACGGGCCCCGGAGAAGTGAAACGGACGGCCGCCGCAATCAAGGCAAACAGCGGAGCAAGGAGTACCAACCCCAAAAGTGACACCGAAATATCAAAGGTTCGCTTGACCAACCGTGCAATCGGTTCGTTGGGCGTCCTGCGCACTTCAATCAGCGGCGTATCGTGCACCGTGACGTGTCGGAGACGTCCGATCGTGATATCCCATATGGAAGGATAAATGGCGATCCTCAACGGATGCTTGAGTTGCACCCCGCTCAAGGCGTCGAGAATCCGGTCCTTCCAGTTTTGCTGAGATGCAAAAATCACCTCCTCCACGCCCAGCTCCCGGAGAAAACGCGGCGCATCCGCCAAGGAGCCCAAGAGCGGAAACTCCGGCGGTTCCCCGGTCGAGGCCTCGCCGTCGGCGAAAATCCCGACCACCTCATAGCCCATCCAAGGGTTCGACACCATCTCCCGGGCGAGTTCTGCGGCCGAATGCAGGTCTTCGCCGACGACGACCACCCTGTGCCGCTGGGTCTCGAGAGTACGCTTGACGACACAGCGCCATCCACCCAGTAATCCGGCCTCGAGTAATCCGAAGATAAGCAGAACCGAACGGGGGAAAACGGCGTTGGTAAAGTAGAAAAACGTGGTTTGCAAAACGACGTGTCCTCCCGCCGCCGGCAAGACGTGACCCAGGACCTCACGGTACCTGAGACTTCGGAGATCGTCGTATAAGCCGAAAATGTAAAGAAAGAACACCTGGCCGCCCAGCAGTAACCACCATTGGTGATCCACCACGCCCCAGCGCTCTTGCGGCAAGAGCTCCTGTGTCATGGGAAGAGGGACGTGCATGCGGATCAACCAGGCGGCCAGATAAGCCGAGAGAACAAGCACCAGATCGACGGCCACCAGAAACGGGGCGGACGAAAACAACGCTCTCAGCTCGCGCTGCATGGCGGCCGGCTCAGCCGCCCTGGGCTCCGACCTGAGGATCTCGGCCGGCTTGTCCATGACCATGATGAGAGAAGGAATTATAATACCCCCCCGTGCCACCGACCGTCGCGGCAATCGTCATCAACTACAACGGGCGCGAGGTGGTCAAAGCTTGTATCGACTCCCTGCTTGCCCAGAGCCGCCTCCCCGACGAGGTCTTCCTGATCGACAACGCCTCGGAAGACGACACCCCGGAGCGGGTCCGAGCGTGGTTCCCTTCGGTTCACGTGATCCGGAACGAGAGGAATCTCGGCTTTCCTGCGGCCTGTAACGTGGGGATCCGTCGTTCCCGTTCCGACCTGGTCGCCATTCTCAACAACGATATTGTGGTCGAACCCACCTGGCTTGAAAACCTGCTGAATCACACGAGCGAACCATGGTCTTTCTGGGCTTCCCGGGTAGTCCGGACGGACCGGCCCGAAATCATCGACAGCGCCGGGGACGGCATGGCTGTCATCGGCGCCGCTTTCAAGATCGGCCACGGCCGTACGTTCCTCCACTACCAGCAAAACCGGGAGGTCTTCGGTCCATCCGCGGCGGCGGCTCTTTACCGGCGGGAACTGCTCGAAGAAACGGAAGGATTCGACGAAGATTTTTTCCTCATCTATGAAGACGCCGATCTGAATCTCAGGGCCCGGCTACTAGGCCATCGTTGCCTCTACGTGGCTGACGCCGTGGTGCGGCACAGGATCAACCTGTCCATCCGACGCTTCAGCAAAAATTACGTTTACTACGGCCACCGGAATTCGGAGCTGGTCTTCTGGAAGAACTTTCCCACCCGTTTGCTGCTTCAATATCTTCCCGAGCGCCTCTTCTTCAACGCCCTATGCCTGGCCTACTTCGCCGGACACGGTCGGGCCGGCACGTTTCTCCGGGCCAAGCGGGACGCATTCCGACAGCGGGACATGATTCGCAGCAAGCGCCGGCAAGTCCTGTCGGCGGCCCGAATCTCGCCGGCCGAGTTGCGACACGGGCTGACCCGCAACTGGCTGCGCCACCGGTGGAAGGGCTGGTGAGATGAAGCTTGCCGTCGTGATCGTCAACTACAACAGCACGCCCTACCTGCGCCGCTGCTTGTCCGACCTCTACCGCTATACCCGAGAGCCGGATTTCCGGGTGATCGTGGTGGACAACGCCTCCTCGGACGAGGCCCTGGATGATCTCCCACAGCAGTACCCGCGGCTGGAGCTTCTCCGCAACCCCCGAAACCTGGGCTTCGCCAAAGCCTGCAACCAAGGCGTCCGCTGTTGCCCGGCCTCGTATTACGTTCTCCTCAATCCCGACTGCGAAGTGCAGGAAGGGGCGATCGACCGTTGTCTACAGTTTTTGGAGACGGCCGCCGACGCCGGAATTGTCGGTTGCCGGGTGGAAAATCCCGACGGCACCGTCCAGCGAGCTTGCCGGCGGAGGATCCCCCGCCCGAAGACGGCGTTCTACCGGCTTTTTGGACTTTCGACGCTGTTTCCCCGGCATCCGGCGTTTTCCGCTTACTACGTCACCGACGAACAGGAAGCCGACCGGCCGTACCCGGTGGAAGCCGTCTCGGGCTCGTTTCTCATGTTCCGGCAAGCCGTCTTGGAAGAGACCGGAGGTCTCGATGAAGACTTCTTCCTCTACGGCGAGGATCTCGACTTCTGTTACCGCGTCAGTCAGGCCGGCTGGCGGATTTACTATCATCCCGGGGCGGCGGTCACCCACTACAAGCGGGCCAGTTCCTCGCGGGACCCCCGTAACAGTCTGTTCCACTTCTACGACGCCATGCGGATCTTTTACGAAAAGCACTACGGAGTCCACGCCAACCCTTTGGAGCGCTTTCTGGTTCTCGCCGGCATCGAATTCCTTTACCGGCTCCGGCTCGTGCGAGGCCGCCTCACCGGACGGTACGAGGTCGGATCGGCGAATTGAGGAACGCCGTTCAAGCAGCTTCGGCGGACGGACGCGGCTTCTCGTCCCCGAACACCGGACATCGTCACCTGCAAGCTTGGTGGTACACCTCCTCGGTCAAGTGCGCCGTGCGCCGCCAGGAGAATTCGCCGGCCCGGCGCAGACCGGCCTCCGCCAACTCGGCTCTGCGATTGCGGGCCTCTCGGACACCCTCGACAAGGGCTTCGGGATCCGGCGGAACCAGCACCGCGGCGTCGCCGCAGACCTCCGGGATACTTCCGCACGTGACGGCCGCCACCGGAACGCCGCAGGCCATCGCCTCCAACAGCGGCAAACCGAAACCCTCGTACAGGGAGGGATACACGAAGAGCTCCGCCCCACTGTACACGCCTCGTAAATCTTCCAGCGAAAGGTCGGAGAGAACGGTTACCGTCCCTAAATCCACCGGAATCTCGGCCAGTCGTCGTCCGACCAGCACTACGGGAAAGCCCAGTCGCCGACCCGCCGCAATGATCCACTCCACCTTGCGCCGCGGATGCAGGTCGCCGACATGAAGCAGGTACCGCTCAGGCAAACGTCGGCTCTCCGCCACCCGGCGCGCTCCCTCCGGATCAGGATAAAACTCTTTTCCCACCCCCAGGGGGACGACATGCACCCGGTCCGCCAAGGGCGGAAACCGCGACGTGATTTCATCCCGCGAGAACCGGGAGGGAACAATGATCCGGCGCGCCGTTTGCAAGGAACGACGATAGTAGCCGCGTCGGACAGGATCGAGCCGGTACGGATACCACTCCGGGCGCGCCAGGTAGGCCACGTCGTGCACCGTGAGGACCACGGGACGCACGTTCACCAACGGACTCGTATAGGCCGGAGCGTGGTACAGCCGCCACTGCCGAAACAGTTGTCCCCAAAGTCCCCAGAGTTGGTTCCAAAGCAGGTTGTTCCGAGGCCAAGTGCGATCCCAGGGATCCAAATACGGCAACTCTTCCAGCAAGTGGCGGACGTACGTGGCCACCCCCGGCGGTCCTCTCCGCAGCGACCTGGCGTCGATCCCGACTCTCATGGTGCTATCGCATGCCTCGCGTCATGTCGAACGCTCACTACGCGCCTTCTGTGGATTTCGCACCCAGGACCGATTCTAACCTTTCGCAAGGTGGCCGTGGCGTGCTGCGTGGCGCCAGGGGAGCGCAGGCGTCTCGCCTGCGACCGTATCACAGGCATCCTTGCCTGTGATCGGCGGGTACGCCGTTCTCCCACGATTCCCGGTGACGGCCGAGACGGCCGTCCTCCAGCCAGGGGAGCGCAGGCGTCCTCGCCTGCGACCGTATCACAGGCATCCTTGCCTGTGATCGGCGGGTACGCCGTTCTCCCACGCTTCCCGTTGACGGCCGAGACGGCCGTCCTCCGGTCCGGCAACCTTCCCCGGCAAGCTGTATCACAGGCATCCCTGCCTGTGGTTGCACGTAAAAGCACGGTCACGGGCAAGGATGCCCGTGATACAAGGATGCCCGTGATACAAGATGCTCGTGATACAAGCCTACGGCGTCACCGCCACCGGGAGGATGGAAAACGGCAATCCCTCCTGCGT
>JAPXNP010000107.1:0-6148 GCA_033811955.1 Acidobacteriota bacterium | reverse complement strand
ATACGGCGCCGGGGCCGTCAGATGCTGGAGTTGGGGCGGAGAAAAGCCGAGAATTTCCGTCGTTCCTTTGAGGGTCGCAATTTGGAGTTCGTGACCTTGAGTCGAACCCGCCGCGGGCGGCGAGAAGGACTCAGCGGTAACTACCTGAAAGTGTTGGGGCCTCATACATTGCCCGCGAACCGGAGGTTCCTGGGTCGTGTGGTAGGCGGGACGGGCGACTATCTGTTGGTTGAAAGCGTCGAACCTTCTTAGTTCTTACGGTCACAAAGCCGCCTTTTCCACCTGAAGGCGTCGACAACTCACCCCGGCTTCCTTGAGGAGGTTGAAGGCGGTCTCACTCAGGGGATACGCTTGGTTGTAAACAACTTCCCGGATCCCGGCATTGATGATCATCTTCGTGCAGGTGAGGCAGGGAGAATAAGTCGTATACAGGATGCCGTCCTTGACGCTGACCCCGTGATAGGCGGCTTGCGTGATGGCGTTTTCTTCGGCGTGGGAGCACAGGCACTCGTCCAGGCGGGTGCCGGAATCGGCCAGCGAATTACAGCGGGGACAGCCGCCTTCGTAGCAGTTGCGGGTACCGCGGGGTGTCCCGTTGTATCCCGTGGACACAACCCGGCGGTCCCGCACGATAACGGCGCCAACCTTGCGTTTGAGGCAGTTGGCCCGCAGCGAAGCCATGCGAGCCATTCCCATGAAATACTCGTCCCAACTGGGACGGTCCAGCTCGGAAGCCCACGTCTGCACGATCCTGGCCAGTTCACCGTGCAAATCTTCCAAGCTTCCATTGTTGGCAAGGGTTACGTCGGCCAGTGCCATGGTGTTGACCAGATCCTGACCTTCCGAGTGGCGGCGGGTGGCCTCTTCTTGCTCCAGCCGTAAGAAGTTGTCGAAATCTTGTGGATCGGATTCGCGAGCCCGCGCCTTGATTCGTTCGAACCGGACCCTCGGGTCGGCGTTCACTGAGACGAGCCTGAAGTCGCCGCGGGAGCGAAGGGCCCGAACCTCGTCCGGATGTCGAATGGAATCGATAACGTAATTCTTGTCGGCCTCCAGCTGCTCGAGGATTCTTCGGGCCAAGTAGTCGTTGCCGAACTGGGCTCGCAGCCGGCGTCCCATCTGGATCAAGTTCTCTCGGGTGACCGGTCGGCCGGCCTTCTGCAGCTCCTCCCGGATCACATCGGACAGGGAAAGATAGTGAAAGCCCTTGGCTTCCAAAAAGCGTGCCGCCTCTCCTTTGCCGGCGGCGTTCGGCCCGGTCAGACCGATGATCATCCCGGCCTGTTATAGCCCCCTGACTTCCTGGAAGCAAGGCGTCCCATCCGGATTGGGGCCTTACACCCGGTTGGTCGCGGAGTTTGACTCATTCACCTGCTTCTCTCTATGCTCGGTCAATGGCGACGAAGAGACCGGCTGACATCCTTCGACTCCCGTTCCGAGAAGGAGAGCCCGTGATGATCATTGTTCCCGGTGGCAAGAGGCACTTTGTGCGCCTGCGGTCGGGTGACAAGTTTCATCATCCGTCCACCGGCCACGTGCTTCACGAGGCCGTCATCGGAAGTCCGCCGGGGACGGTTTTGAAAGGGGAGGGAGACGGTTGTGTGGTTTGCTTGCGGCCTACGCTCGAGGACTACATTCTCAAGCGGCTGAAACGGACGACCTCGATTATCCACCCCAAGGATCTTGCGTCCCTCGTCGTCAGGGGCGATCTGACGCCCGGAGCGAGGGTCCTGGAAGCCGGGATCGGCTCCGGGGCTGCGACGATTTTTCTTCTGCGGTGCCTGGCTCCGGACGGCTTGCTGATTTCTTGCGAGCGCCGTTCGGAGTTCATCGCCAATGCGAAAAGCAACGTGGAGGATTTTCACTCACTCTACGGTGACCCGGGCACAAAGCACGAGATCGTCGAGATTGACGTTTACGAAGACCTTCCCGCCGAAGATCTGGACGTGCTTCTTTTGGATGTGCCGGAGCCGCAGCGCTCCGTTTCTCTTGCTTGGAAGGCCCTTAGACCCGGAGGCACGTTGCTCAGCTGGTTGCCGACGGTGACACAGGTCTACACCTTGGTCCGGATGCTGCAGGAAGAACCCGGCTGGGAAGTAATCGAGACCCGGGAACTACTGGAGCGAAGCTGGGAAGTGGCCGAGCAGGCTATGCGACCGTTTCACCGGATGGTCGCGCATACAGGGTTTCTGATCCGCGCCCGTCGGGTTGCCCTGTAAGGTTTTCCATTTACCTGCACGGATGAGCTCGGCGCCAAGCTTGGCTCGAACTGCTCTGTGTCTGGGGAAACTACGCCGGCGGTGCCGATGCCGGCTTTCTTTTGCCGTGGACGAAACGACTCCCCGGGCGTCTTCCCCCTGTTGCCCGAACTCGGGGGGTGCGAGGCGGCGATTGCAGCGACGTGCGATCGGCCTCTCACCCCCAACCGCTTTTCGTTACCGACGCGGAGACCTCGAAATGGCTCTCCGAAAGGGCGTCGCTGTCTCGCCGATAGACGCCCTGCGTATGGCATATGTCGCCCTTGTGCGAAGCAGACCGGCGGAACAGCGCCTGCTCGGGCAGTCATTCCGACGGCGGCTCCTTCACCTCCCCGCGAAATTGCTTCATCTGTTCAAGTTGTTCGAGCAGTTCGTCGTCTATTTCATTGTGCAACTCGTTACGGAGCTCTTCGAGTTTAGGGCGCAGAACCTCCATCTGTTCCTGCACCTTCTCTTGGATCATCTCGATTTCCGGCCGGAGAGTCGTTTCAACTTGTCGGCGGATTAGTTCCGCCTGCTCTTGCAAGCGGGCGAACTTGGCCGGATCGGAAACGATCTTGTCGGTTAGGGCCTTAAGTTCCTCCTGGAGCCGCGTCAGTTCTTCCGATTGCAAACTCACGGAGATTGCCTGCTCGACAGCCTCCCCGAGGCGGGCCAGTTCTTTCGCTTCCAGGCTTCTGGAGACGGCTTGCTCAACCAGTTCCTGGATCTGCCGGGAAACTTCCTCTGAAAGCATGAGCTGTGGTAAAGGCTGCGGCGGCGGTGGTGGCTCGGGCGGCGGAGGCGGGGCCGGCTCGGGTGCGGGGGAGGGTGCCGGCTCGGGAGCCGGAGGAGGAGTTGGCGGCGGCGCTTCCTGAATGGCGGATTCTTCTTCCGACCATGTTCTTATGCCTCCGAACGTCACGGCGACCGAACCCAGAAGGAGCACAGCCACTGCGAGGCTTACGGAGACGATCTTTCTGTGTCGGCGAGGGCGCTTCGGGTCCAGCAGGGCATGGATGCGCTCTTCCAACGTCCCTTCCCGGACCATCGCCGGGCAACTCCCCGAAATGAGACCCTTTGGCGGTCCGGCCAGAGCCAGCAGTTCCCGGGCGTATTGTTTGGCACCTATCCCTCTTTCCAAGAGAAGATCGTCACAGGCGAATTCGCTCTCGGCCCGCAGATAGGTCCGCAGCCGCCAAGCCAGGGGATTCAGCCAATAGAAGATCACGGCGACTTCGGCGAGGAGGTTCCAGATAAGGTCACCCCGCTGAAAGTGAGCCGACTCATGAGCGAGGACTATCCTCAGGCGCTCCGGATTCCAGGCTGCGGCCTCGGCGGGCAGCAGGATTACCGGCCGCAGAATTCCTGCAAGCAGAGGCACGGAGACTTCCTCGGAACATCGGATGGATGGTTCACTTGGCCGGTCCAGCGCGAGCCCGGGTATCGGCTCGCTCCTGTCCAAGCACCGTCGGGTTCGTAGGTAAGACCGTGCCAGTCGGACCAGGAGGAGGGTCGCGCCGGCGGACCAAAAGAAAAGAGCCGCCGTCCAAAGGGCGATCCAGTCGATCCGTTTCGGCGCTTGTGTTGCAGAGAAGGCTGCGCTGTCGGTCTGGCTGTCCGGTGACAGCGTGTTGCGTGCCGGGACGGGGGCGTCGCCGCTCTGAGCACCCTGGATGCGACCGCTTGGGATCAGCTTCTCGACTGCCTGGGGCCATTCTAGGGAAACCTGCCAGGCCGGAAGAACCCCCCAAAGGAGCGGGAGGGCCAGTAAGAAGATAACCGACGCGACGAGTACCGCATGGCGGGTCGCCGCCGCCGCTCGGCGTAACAAGGGCAACGACGCCATGCCGATCAGCGTGACGGCAAAAGCTCTTAGCTGCCATTCCGCCCAGCTGAGGGAAATCTGTTCGATCCATTCGTTCATGACTTATCCTCCCGGGCTTTCTCGATCAGTTCGGAAAGTCTTTGAAAGTCCTCAGCCGTGAGACGCTCCCTCGACAGGTCGAGCAAGGTGGCTACAACCTGCGTCGGAGAACCGCTGAAGAGGGTCTCGAGCAATTTGCGCAGTGAGCTGCGGCGCACGGCCGCCGGATCGTGGACCGGAAGATAGATATAACGCGGTCCTTTCACCTCGTGGCGGAGATAACCCTTCTCCTCGAGAATCCGCAGCAGAGCACGGACTGCGGAGTAACTGGGAGGGTTCGGTAAAGCCGCCTGCACCTCGGCCGCCGAGGCTTGGCCACGGGCGGCGACAATTTCCATAATCTGGCGTTCCCGCCGACTCAGTTGATCCCATCGGGGCTCATCAGGTTCTTCCCGGTGCATGCTAAAAATATAGCATGCTAACTTCTTAGCATGCAAGCGAACTCGGACCGCTAATTCTTGTCGAGCTTTCTTTCGCCCACCTCGCTCCGAAATCCAAGTGCCGAAGAACTGGACTGGAATTCGCCTGAGAAAAGACGTCGTTTGATCTCTTAAACCGGCTTCCATCATGTCTTTTGGATGTTGCGGGTCCGGTGTCACACCTTGGCGGCCGGATCGAAAAAGGAAGACGATCTGTCACTTGACACAACTCACTTCCCCGATGGAACCTCGCGGTTGGTTTCAAACTGTGACCGTTTACCGGCTTTGGCGGACCGGTGGAATGACGAGAACGCCCGTCGGTTGGAAACCGTTCGTGCGTTTACGCACCCCGGGGCTAAGGTATTGGAGGGTGAGGTCTTCTGCGATATGCCTGGGACTTTGCCCTGGTTCCCCAAAGGGGGCGTTTGGTGGACAACCACTCCCTTTCTGTTTTGTTTTCCTAACAAGGAGGAGAACGCTATGACACGAACACTTGGTTTGTTGACGGCCGCGGTGTTGATGCTTGGAGTGTCGGCCGAGGCCGCGCGTCCAAGCTCGGCAGCCGAAGCGGGTTCGAAGATTCTTAAGTTGACGGTAAACTATACCGGACCCGGTGAGGTCGACCGGGATCACGGTATCCACATCTTTGTTTTCGACAATCCGGCCTTCGTCGAAGGCACTACTCCCGTCATGCCCGTTGCGATGCGAAGTGTTTACAAGAACGGTGAGACGATTTCGATCGAGCTCTTTTCGGACACCGTCTACCTTGTAGCGGTTTATAACGAGAAAGGAAATTACGATCCGCCAATGGCTCCTCCGCCGTCGGGCACGCCGACCGCCCTTTACCGCCCGGGCGATCCGGAGATGCCGACCCCGATCCATTTAGAGGACGGCGAAACGGAAGTCACCTTTACGTTTGACGATCAGTATCGGATGCCCTGACAGCGAGGCTCGTTAGTCGGCAGGCGAGGCGTTGTGCGGTAAATCTACCACCGGAAGGGTTGCGAAGGTTTCCTGCGAAGTGACCAGAACGGTGGCAGCCAACGGCTGATCCGAGATGACTCGAACCGTTCCGGGGCTCGAAGGTGACCAGGGAGGGCTCCAGTCGGGGATTTCATCAAGGTAAAGCGCCCGATGCTCTCCTTGACCCAGCTCAAGATGAGCCTCCGCCTGCCGCGCTCCGTCCGGCCCATAAACCTCAAACCGGATCTGTGCCTCCGCGTGCCCCCGATTCCACAAGGCGAGCCCGGTTCGAATCCCCTCGGACGGAACCCCTGGGACGGGCGCTATGAAACCGGACGGGTAGACGGGCGAAGCTCCTACGCCAGCGGCGCCGACGATGCCGGCAAACAACAAAGTACCCACGATCGGTCCGTCGGCCGTAACCCGGGCCGCACCGACGAAAGGATCGGAGCCGCTCGTGTCAAGCGCCAGGAGACCCCCCGCCGGGAGGCGCCATTCCCATGCTCCCTCGGTTGGAGCAATCCCGTTGAGAAGGATCTGTGGTGTGGGTTCCTGGGGGTCCCCTTTCTCTTCGTCGAAGAATATTTCGACGCGTATCCCGA
>JAPXNP010000106.1:0-6168 GCA_033811955.1 Acidobacteriota bacterium | reverse complement strand
ACTTCGTTCTCACCGGGCGCCGGCCGCTCGAGATCCGTACGCCAATGAAGTCTCCTGTCCTCCAACCAAATCCCACGCATTTCGCTTCTCGGCTCGGTCGCTATAATACCGCCTATCTATCGGGACGTAGTTCTTGCAGGACGGGGAGACATCTCGAAGGAGCCCGGAACGGGTGGCCGGGGGGAGCGGGGTCGACGCCGTTTTCGGCCCTGCTGCGGCGAAAGAACCGTTGGCTTCGGGAAACGGCCGAGCGGACAAGGCATTAGAGGGATGTCGGGCCTCAAGAGAGTGGAGTTTGCGCGCGAATGACGGTGAAGTCTTTAGAGACCGGGCCTGAGCGTCCGGATATGTTCCGCCGCCTTGAGGACAGTCGCAGGGTGCGGCCCGACAGTCTTGCCTTACAGCACCTGGGCCGGGAAACGAGGGAAAGCTGGACCTACGCGGAGGTCGGATGTGAAGTCAGGGCGGTGGCCGCCTTTCTCCGGGAGCAGGGTGTGGGTCCCGGGGTTCATGTCGGCGTGCTGACGGAAAACCATCCGCGATGGGGTCTCGCCTTTCTGGCGATTCAGAGTGCAGGAGGCGTGGTGGTCCCGTTCGACCTCCTGCATCCGGCGGAGACGCTGACGTACTTGGTGGAGCACTCCCAATGCCGGTGGCTGATCGCCTCGGCGAGGTATCTGGACACGGCTCGTCGTATTCGCGACGGTTCGGGGAGCACCATCGAGATTCTCCGCATCGGGGGCACGGGGGAAGAACCCGAGTGGTCGCGGGTCTTGGAAACTTACCGAGAACGCACGAAACACTCTCCCGTTCCATTGGTGACCCGTCTTTTTGATGATCCGTTGGTGATTTTGTATACGAGTGGAACCACGGGCAGCCCCAAAGGAGTGATTCTTTCCGAACGCAACCTGTACCGGACGCTGGAAGAGGGGCTGAAAGTGATCCAAGTAACCCCCGAGGACCACTTCCTGGGTGTTTTGCCTCTATACCATATTTTCGCCCTGATGGTGAATTTCCTCGGTCCCTTGTGGTGCGGAGCCCGGGCCACTTCTCTCGAAGTTCTTGAAGCTCAGCGGATTCTCCAAACCTGTCGGGAGGAAGGGATCACGATTTTTTCCTGTATTCCGCAGTTCTTCCATATGTTGGACCGTAAGCTGCAGTCGGAGGTGGGACAGCGCTCCCGGTGGCAACGCTTTCTATTTCGCCGTTTACTGGGTCTGAGTTGGTTCGTTACGTCGCATTTTCATGTGCGCGTCGGCCGCCGACTGTTTCCTCCGGTGCACCGTCCCTTCGGTCGGCGCTTGCGTTTCTTTGGTGTGGGTGGAGCCCGTTTTGATCCCGTGGTCGCCAGACGCCTCACCGCCCTCGGTTTCACGATGGTTCAGGCTTATGGAATGACCGAGACCGCCGCCCTGGCCACACTCACCCCGTTGAAGCCGATTGGTGTCGGGTCGGTGGGACGGCCCCTTCCCCACAATGAAATGCGGGTGGCGGAACAGGAAGAGGGGAGAATCGGTGAAATCTGGATTCGGGGTGAAGGGGTTACGCGCGAGTACTATCGGAATCCTGAAGCGACGCGGGAGTCCATCGATGGGGAGGGATGGCTCCATACGGGAGACTTGGGCTTCTTCGATCGAGGCGGTTTTTTACATCTGACGGGTCGGCTCAAGGATGTGATCGTACTGGCGTCGGGGAAGAAGGTTAACCCGGAAGAAATTGAACGCTTTTACCAGAGCCGATGTCCCTTAATCGGCGAAATCTGCGTTCTGGGCTTGGAGGATCCTCAAACCGGTGAAGAGTACCTTCATGCGGTCATCGTTCCTGACTTTGACGAGCTCAGACGCCGACAGGTGGTTCACGCCTACGACATGATCCGATACCTTATGGAGACGCTCTCGCAGCAGTTGCCCTCCTACCAACGGGTGCGCAGCATGGAGATTTGGCAGCACGCCCTGCCGCGAACTCCTACCCAGAAGATTCGTCGCCACGAAGTCAGGAGACGATTGGAGCAAACGGGACGCCGGGAGGAAGAGGGTGAGTCGACGCCGCCGTGGGAGCCCGAGGACCCCTTGGAGGAGCGCGTCGTGTCACTCCTGCGACAGATTAAGCCCGTGGGAAGACTTCATCCCGATATGAACTTAGAGCTGGATGTAGGTCTTGATTCGCTGGAGCGCGTTCAGTTTTTGGCGTCGCTGGGAGATGCGTTCGGTCTGGCGATACCCGACGAAGCGGCATCCCGCTTGTTTCGATTGCGGGATGTCATCGAGTATGTGCGACGACACCCAGGTCCGGCGGGTGCGGTGGAGGTGGAGCGCAAGACTTGGGCGGAGATCCTGGACGAGCCGCTGGGGCCGGCAATCCCCTGGCGCTACCTCCGGGTCTTGCGCCGTCGACCCTTCGTCGAACCTCTTGTCGTCCTGGTGGCTTGGGTGGTTCGATCGATCGGGCGTCTTTTCTTCCGTCTTCGGGGGGAGGGTCTTGAGAACCTACCGCTGGAGTATCCGTACCTGATTTGTCCTAACCACCTCAGCTACCTGGATTCGTTCTTTGTGGTGAGTTTGCTGCCAAAGGACGCCGTCCGACGGTTCTTTTCGCTGGCCTACTCGGACTACGTAAGCTCCGGCTTGTTGGGTTTTCTCGGAAGTCTGGTGCGGGCGATTCCGGTCAGTGCGGACCGGAACCTGAGAGAAACACTTCGTCTGGCGGCCGAAGGGTTGCGTCAGGGACTGGTGCTGCTGGTATTTCCGGAGGGAGAACGGTCGATCGACGGACGTCTAAAGGTATTCCGCAAAGGGCCTGCAATTCTGGCAACCCACCTCCGTCTACCCGTCGTTCCGGTGGGAATTCGAGGTTCATATGAAGCCTGGCCCCGAGGATCGAAGCGGATCCGCCTGCATCCCATTACGATTCGTTTCGGCCGGCCGTTACGTCCGGAGCCCGGAGAATCCGTCGACGCTTTCAATGAACGCCTGCGCCGGGCGGTCGTGGAACTGCTTTGACTGATTCACGACAACCAACATCCACAGGTGTCGCCTGAACTTCTGCGGATGCAGCAAGTCCGAGTGATTTCGATGAGGCCGCGCGCCCGCCTGGAACCGCCGGCGACGGGGTGGCTCAACATGAAGTGTTTACCTGATCTCCTTCCGCGGCTCCTTGGGTTCAGCAAGTCTCGCAACGTAGGGACGTCAATGCCTCTGTTTGCGAGGGAGTTCTACAGGAGGTTCGTCTCCTCCCGCCGCCGCCCTATTCTCCCCCGTCTCGAGAGAAAGCGGCCCGTAGAGTTTGGATCGGGCTGGCGACGCGGACGGCCAGCCACGTTACCAAGCGACTCAGATCATCCATGTAGGTATAGACCGCCGGCAGGATTACCAACGTCAGCAGAGTCGAGGTGGTTAACCCGCCCAGCACGGCCAAGCTGACGGGAGCCCACATGGCGGCACGGCCGCTGGCAGCCTGAAAGTACTCGGGAAGAAGGTAAGGCAGAGTTAGCGGCGTGAGGCCGATAAGCGACGTGGCCGCCGTCATGAGAATCGGTCGCAGGCGATCCATGCCCGCCTGAACGATGGCAGGGGTTCGTTCCAGTCCCGAACGGCGCAAGTTGTTGATGTGATCTACGAGGATGATGCCGTTGTTGACTACGATGCCGAAGAGGACCAGGATCCCCAAGTAAGCCATCTGGCTCAACGGGGTACTCGTTAAGTAAAACAGCAAAGCCGCTCCTATGATCGAGAAAGGCACGGTGAACAAGATCGTCAACGGGTGGAGGAAATCTTCGAAAAGCGCCGCCATGATGATGTACATGAAAACGATCGCCAACAAGATGGCGGTCAGATTTTCGCGTTCACTCTGCCGGGCCTGTTGCCAACGCCTGCCGAACTCCCAACTGTAGCCGGCAGGAAGAGAGAGATCCGCCAAAGCCTGTTGGGCTTGCATAGACAAGAAAAACGTGCTGCCCGACTTGCTGTCTGCAAACACGGTAACCGTTGCCTTGCGATTGTCCCGTCGGATTGACATGGGTCCCTTACGGTATTCCCAGGACACCAGGGTGTATAGAGGGATAAACTCGCCTTCCCGGTTTTCGACAGCGACGTTCAGGAGCTCGTCAAGTCGGACTTCGTTGGTATTCCGGAGTTGGAGCACCACGTCGATTTCGCTGGCGTCTCCCTTCAGGCGGGTTGTGGCCCGGGTACTGAGAGCGGAGGAGATCGTACGGGCCACCGCCATGGAACTGAGACCTACTTGTTCGAGACGTTGACGGTCCATCGACAGATGAATTTCATCGTCGCCGGTTTCCAAGGTGCTCTGGACGTTACTGACGCCGGGGAGAGTTTCCAGCCGTCGTTTGAAGTCTTCCGCGTACATGGAAAGCAGGGCCGAGTTGTCGCCGCGCAGCTCAATGGCGATTCCCATGTCGCCACTGCCCCCGAAACCTCGCATCCGTCCCGGGCGATACTCGACCCCCGGTGGCTTGGGCAGAAGGGTCACAGCCTTCTCGCGCAACTCGGTCACCGGTGTGCTTCCCGAGTCGGTCAGCATGAGTTCCACCTCGCCTCGATAGTAGCCGCGACGTGTCGAGCGGAGGCTGAAGTCGGTGGAGATGGATTCGATTTCCAGTTCCTCCTTGTGATCCAACAAAACCTTCTCGATTTGCTGGTAGAGGTCGATAAGCTCGTCGGGACCGAACGTACGTTCCGCCATTACTTCGAGCTCGATCTCTCGCTCCGCAACCGGAGGCATGAACTCTCGCTCCACGGAGCTGAACAGGACGTAAGAGAAATAGCCGATGGCCGCCAAGAGGGGAAACACTGCGAAGCGCCACCGTATCGTCCACCCCATCAACTTCCCGTAGATTGCAACCAGCCACCGGATGGCCTTTTGCTTGGGGCGCTCCGGCCCCGTGAAGATCCGAGCCGCTACGGTTGGAATGACCGTCACCGCCACGAGAAGAGACGCCAACAACGCAATGGTGATGGTAAGGCCGAAGTCGCGGGTCCATGGCCCGGCGACGGAAGAAGGCATGAAGATGAAGCTGGCAAAGACCGAAATCGTCGTGGCCGTGGAAGCGACGACCGCCATCCCAACCTCTCGGCTCCCTTTGACGGCGGCCTCCATTGCGCCGTAGCCCTTGTCCTGCTTATATCGAAAAATGTTCTCCAGGACTACGACGCTGTTGTCTACCAGCATGCCTACCGCCACCATCAGCCCCATCAAAGACACTATGTTCAGGCTGATATCGGAACCTCCCACGACCCGCATCAGGTACATGAACGCACAGGTGAAGACGATTGATGTAGGGATGGCAAGGGAGATGATGAGCGTCGAGCGGACCTTGAGAAGGAACAAGAAAAGGACGACCGCCGCCAGGAGACCACCAAACACACCCGCGTCCCGCAAGTCTCGTAGTGCCGTCAGAATCGGCTCAGCTTGGTCTCGGTAGACTCGAATCCCCAGACGTCCGTTCATCATTGGAAGGTTCTGGAGACGCTCCAGCTCCTTCCTTAGGTCTTGGCAAACCGTCACGATGTTCGCAGTGGAAGCTTTGAAGACGTTGATTCGAACGGCCTCGTCGCCGTTGAGGCGGGAATAGTCTTCTCTCGGCGGAAAGTCATAGCGGACGTCGGCCACGTCCCCCAGAGTCAGACGGCCTCGCATTAAAGGCAGCTTGGCTATCTCTTCGGCTGTCTTGAACTCGCCGATGGTCCGGAGGGTATACTTCTTGTCTCCTTCGAGGACATAACCCCCGCTCAGGTTAACATTATTGTTGCGCAAAGCCTGCCCAAGCGCGAAGACATCGATCGAGTGAGCCAGTAGTCGATTCTCGTCCAGTTCAACAATTACCTGCTTTGCGTCCACACCCCGAGTTTCCACGTTGGCCACGCCCGCTACACGTTCCGTGCGCGGTACCACCACGTCGTCGATGATGCGGTACAACTCGTCCCGATCCCCTTGCCAGGCCACGGCAAAACTCATGACCGGCATGTCCGTGCTTTGCCACCGCCGAATCATCACGCGCTCGACGTCTTCGGGAAGTTCATTGCGGACCTGATCGATACGGTCGCGTACGTCCAGTGCCGCCATGTCCATATCTATCCCTTGGCGGAACTGCAGATTGACCCAAGCTCCCGAGTTGGACGAGGTCGATTCAATGCTGTCCAGACCCTCCAGAGT
>JAPXNP010000105.1:0-6174 GCA_033811955.1 Acidobacteriota bacterium | reverse complement strand
CTGTGGCGGCTACCGATCGTTGCGGGAGCGCGAACTCAGCTTATTGGCGGAAAAGGCGGCTGAGCGGGCGCGGACGTGGCGTAGCAAGGTGGTATTGCAGCCGATGCCTGCGGCTGAGCGTCGGATTGTGCATCTCGCATTGGCCGGGCGGACGGACGTCCGGACGGAGAGTGAGGGCCGGGGCAAAGACCGGCGAGTGACGATTGTTCCTGTCGAGCCGGGTTATGATGGCTAGGAGAGTTTCCTTTCTGTACCCGACCGGGGATACGATTGTAGCGCAGGCTACGGCTTCGGGAAGGGCGGCCGTGGCCATGGTGCGCCTGAGTGGCCCTGGAGTGGGGACACTTCTGCGTGGGGCGGTGGTTCCCTGGAGGGGCGAGAGTGTTAGGCGACTGTGGTTGGCCGAGTATCGGGCAGAAGGGGAAGGGGTCCTAGATCAGGTCGTTGCAGTTTATTTCAAAGCCCCCCGTTCTTACACGGGAGAAGACGTAGCGGAGCTTACCTGCCACGGAAGTCCCGTCATCGTTGACCGGCTGATAAGAGACTGTGTAGCACGGGGTGCGCGGTTGGCCGAGCCGGGCGAGTTTACGTTCCGTGCGTTTTTGAACGGGAAGATGGATCTGTGCCAGGCGGAGGCGGTGCGGGAGCTGGTTGAGAGCCAGACGTGGGGCCAAGCGATTGGAGCGCAGCGGGCCTTGCGTGGTTCCTTGAAGGGTAGATTGGAGGCCGTCAGGGAGAAGGTTGTTGATGTCTTGGTTGAGTTGGAGTCGCGTATCGAATTTGCAAATGAAGACCTTCCGGTGGTTGAGGCTTGTGAGTTAAGTGTTGCGCTAGAGCAGGTTGAGAGAGAGCTGGGCGGATGGATCGAAAGTTACGAGAAGGCGCGGCTGATTAGGGAGGGAGTACGGGTGGTGTTGGCCGGGCGGCCGAATGTTGGGAAGTCGTCGCTCTTTAATCGGCTACTCGATGAGGAGCGGGCGATTGTTACAAGCGTACCGGGGACGACGAGAGATTGCTTGAGGGAATGGGTGGATTTTGGCGGGATTCGGGTCTGTCTGATCGACACGGCGGGGGTTCGGTCGACCTGGGAAGATGTTGAGCGACTGGGAGTTGAGAGGGCCGAAAGGGAAATAGAGGAGGCGGACCTCGTTCTATTCATCTTGGACGCCTCTTTGCCGGCCGGGAGCGAGGATGAGAGGGGTTGGCGATTGATAGAAGACCGACCTCACGTGGTAGTGGTCAACAAGATCGACAAGGGGTGGGAGGAAGGGCAACCGCCTTGGGTTTGTGAACTGAGAGATCGTGCTGTGAAGGTTTCCGCCCGGACGGGGGAGGGCATTGAGAAGCTTAAGGAAATTGTGTCCGGCTTGGCGGTGCCCGGCGGACCTCAGGAAGTGGAAAGTCCGGCGGTGACTAGCCTGCGACAGAGCGTGTGCGTCGAACATGCTCTGGATGCGGTGCGTACCGGGCGGGTTGGGTTGAGGGGTGGCGTTTCAGAGGAGTATGTTGCCGAGGTGTTGCGGGGGGCGTTGAGCGCTTTGGGGGAGCTGGTGGGTGAGACGACGAGCGACGAAATTCTTCGGGGTATTTTCAGCAAGTTTTGTATTGGCAAGTGAAAGCGCCCGCCTCCTCATTGGGAAGCTTGTAGGAAGCGTTCGTAGAGTCGGTCGAGTTCCTCCTCTGAGAAATAGTGAAACACAATAGTGCCCCGGCCGTCGCTCGCGGGCCTGATTTCCACACGTGTCCCCCAGAGACGCTCGAGGCGTTCCTGGGCGGCGAGAAGATTTGGATCGGTGGCGCGAGGGAGCGTGATGTGGGGCGGGGAGGGAGAGGAGGTTCGCCGGACGCGCTCCTCCAACTGACGAACAGACCAACCGGATTGGAGGGTTTGTCGGGCAAGGGAAATCTGCTGACTGCGGGGGGCGGAGACAAGTGTGCGGGCGTGACCCATACTGAGCTCACCACTGAGAACCATCGCTTGAATTTCTCCGGGTAGTTGCAGCAGGCGTAGGAGGTTGGCGACGGAAGAGCGGCTCCGGCCGACTCGTTGGGCGACTTCTTCTTGAGTGAGGCCGAAGTCATCGATCAACATACGGTAGGCCTGGGCTTCTTCGATGGGGCTGAGATCAGAGCGCTGGATGTTCTCGACAAGAGCAAGTTCGAGAAGGTCCTGATCGGCAACCTGGTGGACCAATGCGGGGATCTGCTGGAGGCCTGCCTTTTGAGCGGCACGCCAGCGGCGTTCGCCGGCGATGATTTCATAATGGTCGTCGACCGGGCGCACTACGATCGGTTGAAGAAGGCCCTTTTGTTGTATTGAAGCGGCTAGTTCAGCCAGTTCCTCTTCCGGGAAACGCATTCTCGGCTGAAGCGGGTTAGGTGTGATTCGACTAACGTCGAGTAAAAGGACCGACGTGGCACCAGAGGGTTGCGGAAGGAGTGCGTCGAGTCCTTTTCCTAAAGCTTGGCGTTTCATGAGCTAACTCCCGGGTTCGGCGTTTGCCTGTGCGAGGGTTGGGGACCTATTCCGCGGTTGGAGATTCTAGGCAGAAGTTCCTGGGCCAATTGAACATAGGCGTTGGCGCCGGAAGACTTGACGTCGTACAAAAGGACGGGTTTGCCGAAGCTTGGAGCCTCAGCGAGGCGAACGTTACGAGGAATGACAGTCTGCAGGAGAAAGTGACCGAGATGCCTCTGAACGTCCTCGCGGATCTGTTGGGTTAGGTTCAGGCGTTCGTCGTACATGGTTAGGAGGACTCCTTCAATGCTAAGGCTCGGATTGTAGCTGTGTCGGATCCTGACGAGAGTTCCCAAAAGGTCCGACAAGCCCTCCAGCGCGAAGTACTCGCATTGAATTGGGATGAGAAGGGAATCGGCGGCAACGAGGGCGTTGATTGTTAGGATCCCAAGGGATGGGGGACAGTCGATTAGGATTACGTCGTAGTTATCACGGATGGGATCGAGCACCCTTCGCAGGTGGGACTCTCGATTGGGGAGTTGCAGCAGTTCGACGGTGGCTCCAGTCAGACGTGGATGGGAAGGGAGCAAATGAAGGCCGTCTAGTTCTGTAGCAATGATGGCTTCGCGAGGTGTGATTTCACCGAGAAGGACCTCGTACGCACTGGCGGTGACGTGCTGTTTATTGCGGCCAAGTCCGGAAGTACTGTTGGCTTGAGGGTCCAGATCCACCAGGAGGATGGAAAGGTCGGCGGCCGCGAGGGCGGCACCAAGGTTGATGGCGGTGGTTGTCTTACCGACGCCTCCTTTCTGGTTCGCCAGGGCGATGGTCTTAGCCATACGGGGTTTTAAGATAGCATGGCGGGGTGTCACGTCCTGCTGTCTCGGGAAAGGTGTTCCACGTGGAACATGTGCGGTGCAAGCAGGTCGCACACCCGCCCGGAAGCCAACGGAAAGGTCTCCCTGCGCAGTAAGATCCAGCCCGCGGGGAAAGTTGGACTCTGCCGCCCGCGCAAGTGAACCAATTCAACCCCGGCTCGGCGCAAACCTTCCCAGACGGCCGGTGGCGGCTTGACCGCCCGGAGCGTTGCCCTTTGTGCGCAGTCCCACAGGTGCCAATCCTTTGCATCGCTGCAGACGATAGTTGCACTGAGCCCCAGCTGTGCCACGGCCTCCTCAAGAAAGACGGCTTTCCTACGATCTCTTTCGAGCAGAATCAGTCGAACGTCGGGATAATAGATTCCGATTGGAATTCCCGGGAACCCGTTTCCCGAACCAATATCCACAACTTGTTGGTTCGGCTCGATAAACCTGTGCGCAACCCAATAGCCTTCCGTCAGGTGGAAGAGCGCAAGCTCCTTCATAGCAAGCCGGCCGATAAGTTGCACGCCGCGGTTCCATTTGGTCAACAGCTCCAGGTAGCGCTCACCCAAGGAAATCAACCTAGAGCTCACCCGGATTCCTACCCGCTGTAAGCCTTCCTCAATGAATTCCCGCGACATGCTAGCAGTTGGTCTGGTGGGACGAGAGCCCACCCAAAAATACTCGGAGCATGCTTATCGCACCGGGAGTGACGCCGCGCAGCCGAATCGCCTCTCCCAATGTCCCGGGCCGCCGCCGGGCCAGCCTCTCGGCTACCTCCCGGGAGAGCCCGGGTATCCCATAGTAGTCCAAGTCCTCGGGCAAAACCTGCCGTTCCAGCTGCTCCAACTGCGCCACCTCCCGCATCTGCTGATCGATGTAACCTTGATAGTGGTAGTCGCTGTGAATTGAAGCAACACCCTCATCATCCGCCGAAAGTCCCTGACTCTCCAGAATTGCTCGCAGGTGCTCTTCCAAGAAACCTGAGCGACGGAGCAGCTGGGAAAGCGAACCTCTGTACTCGTGAAACTCCTCCGGAATCAGTGAATGCCAAGTTGCCTCCGGGCTAACACGAGCCTCTTCTATCCAACTTCGAACCAAGTCAAGACGCTCCCACTTCTTTTCAAACCGCCGGTACTCCCGCTCCGACACCAGACCCCGCTCACGGGCGATAGGAACCAGTCGCCGGTCGGCGTTGTCGATACGCAGCAGCAACCGATACTCGGCTCGTGACGTGAACATGCGATACGGCTCATCCACACCCTTCGTGACCAGGTCATCGATTAGCACACCGATGTAGGCCTGCCGCCTTGCCAACACAAAAGGCGGCTCTCCCACGACCTTTGCGGCGGCGTTGATTCCAGCGACCAGCCCTTGCGCCGCCGCCTCCTCATAGCCTGTGGTTCCATTAACTTGTCCCGCCAGAAACAAGCCCTTCAGAAGCTTCGACTCGAGAGAATGCTCCAGCTGGGTCGGGTCCAGATAATCGTACTCTACCGCGTAAGCCGGACGCACAATCCGAGCTCCCTGAAGCCCATCGATTGCATCGAGCACTTGCTGCTGCACATCCAGCGGAAGACTGGTCGACAAGCCGTTGATGTAAAGCAAAGTTGAGCCGAGCCCCTCCGGCTCTATAAAGAGCTGGTGAGCGTCCCGGTCGGCGAAGCGCACCACTTTATCCTCGATGGAAGGGCAGTAGCGCGGTCTGATGCCGGTAATGCGCCCTCCGTACAAGGCGCTACGATGGAGATTCGCTCGAATGATCTGGTGTACAGTCCTATTTGTATGGGCAATCCAGCAAGGCTGCTGGGGCAACTCGGGTAAACCTTGGCTTCGAAAACTGAAATAGGTCGGTCTGGGATCACCTGTCTGTTCAGGCAAACGCGAAAGGTCGACCGAATCGCGCGCTATCCGCGCCGGCGTCCCTGTCTTCAACCTCCCCACGGAAAAGCCGATGTCCCGCAATCGCGCCGCCAACGCAAAAGCCGACGGTTCCCCCGATCTTCCCGCCTTCACCGCCCGGTGCCCGACGTAGCAACAGGCGTTGAGAAAGGTGCCCGCCGTAAGGACCGCAGCCGTGCAGGAAAGAAAGTCTCCATTACGTAACTGAACGCCGACCACCCTTCCTTGCCGCACCCGAAGGTCCTCCACTTCACCTTCGATGATGACGAGATTCCTTGTCTTCTCAAGGACGGATCGCATAGTCTCCCGGTACAGCCGCTTGTCGTTTTGGGTTCGGGGTGCTCTGACCGCGGGACCTCGGCTGCGATTGAGAAGACGGAATTGAAGGGCCGTTCTGTCCGCCACCCAACCCATCAATCCTCCGAGCGCGTCGATCTCCCGCACCAAGTGACCCTTGGCGATGCCACCAATCGAGGGGTTGCAGGACATTTGGGCAATCATTGCTCTAGTCATCGTCACCAGTGCCGTGCGACAGCCAAGTCGAGCGGAGGCCGCGGCCGCCTCACAACCAGCATGCCCGCCCCCTATGACGATCACCTGAAAGTCTTGCTGCATGTCGCCATTATAAGGAAGGACTTCGAGGCTCCTTTGAACACGGCGCGTATAATGCATGGACCATGACCCAGAGGAAACGATTAACTGAAATGGTCGCAAGTGCGGGCTGAGCTTCCAAATTAGCGCCGGAGGCGCTGGTGGAAGTATTGCGGGCCATCGAGCCAGACCGGGATCCCCGGCTCTTAGTCGGCTGGGAGACTGCCGACGACGCCGGCGTCTATCTGCTGGACGAAAGCACGGCTTTGGTGCAAACGGTCGACTTTTTTACGCCTGTCGTAGATGAGCCTTTCGTCTATGGCGCCGTCGCGGCGGCCAATGCCCTTAGTGACGTCTATGCCA
>JAPXNP010000104.1:0-6176 GCA_033811955.1 Acidobacteriota bacterium | reverse complement strand
CTTCAAGAGTGGCCAAGTTGGTGATGGAGTGCACCGACCACGTGCTTTTGGTTGGAGAGGGGGCGCTTAAGTTCGCCCTGGCAACGGGATTCCAGCCTGAAAATCTGCTGACGGATGAGGCACGCGAGATCTGGCTCCGCTGGAAGCGGGATTTAAATCCGACGGACAATTGGATTGATCCTGAAAGTCGTGTCCCTTCTCGGGCTTCTGCGGCGAAGCGCTCGATTTATCGAAATCTTTTGGAGACCCATGGAACCATCAACTGTAATGCGGTGACGTCGGATGGGGATCTGGCGGGGGTCACAACCACCAGCGGTCTTGCCTTCAAGCTACCGGGAAGGGTTGGTGATTCTCCGATCATCGGTGCCGGTCTGTATGTCGACAACGACGTCGGAGCTTGTGGAAGTACGGGGAGGGGAGAAGCCAATCTGAAAACGTGTGCCAGCTTTCTAGGGGTAGAACTGATGCGCCAGGGCCTGTCCCCGGAGGAAGCCGGACTGCGGGTTCTGCAAAGGATCGTCGACAATACGGTGGAGCCGTATCTCCTGAGCCGGCAAAGGCGGCCTCTTTTTCACCTGTCCTTCTATTTGCTGAATAAGACGGGGCGGTTCGCCGGAGTTTCGTTGTACGAAGGCAAGCAGTATGCGGCGCACGACGGCCGTGAAAATCGTCTATACGAGGCGGCGTACTTGTTCTCAAAGAAGGAGAAGCCCGAAGAACTTCCGGATTGAAAGGGGTGAAATCCGCCATGGGGGATAAGCAGCGGGGAGAAGTAAAGTTCGGGTGCGTTCTTTACCTGTTCTTGTTCGTGATTGGTTGTTACTTGGTCTATATGGTTGGTCCGGTCTATTGGGATAAGCTGAGCTTCGAAGACGAGTTTCAGAGGATCGTGAACCGGGCCGGTGTGGAAGGTTGGTCCGATACGGCTATCAGAGAGCAGGTGGAGAAGTCGCTCAACTCTCTCGGCTTCCAAATGGTGAAAGAAGGATTGGAAGTTCGGCGTGTCAATAGGTACCAAGCAGTGGGACGTTTACGAGTCGTCGTGAGGTTTTCGCGGCGTGTGGATTTCCCGGGTTTCAGTCACGACTTTGTCTTTACCTCGGAGCACGAGGCGCTCCGAGGTCGTCTCTAGAGGAGGATTGCGTGAAGGTTCTAGTGACTGGAGGCGCGGGCTACATCGGCAGTCACGCCGTTCGGGCTTTAGCTGAGTGCGGCCGATATCCGGTGACCGTAGACAATCTTAGCGAAGGTCACCGCGAGGCCGTGCTAACGGGTGAGCTGGAAGTCGGGGAGCTGAGCGACGAAGCTTTCCTGGGGGAGGTTTTCGACCGTCACCTGCCGGACGCGGTGATGCATTTTGCAAGCCGATGCTATGTCGGCGAGTCCGTCGAGAACCCCCGGCGGTACTACGAGGAGAATCTGATCGGCGCTTTAACCTTGTTGAAGGTGATGCTCCAACGGCGTGTACGCTTGCTAATCTTCTCGTCTTCGTGCGCCACCTACGGCAACCCGGTGCGTATTCCCATGGGGGAAGACCACCCGCAGGATCCGGTGAACCCCTACGGCGAAACGAAGTACTTCATAGAGCGAATGTTGCGTTGGTACGATCGAGCTTACGGCTTGCGCTCCATAAGCCTGCGCTACTTCAACGCGGCGGGTGCTTCGTTCGACGGTCGCATTGGCGAGGCCCACGAACCCGAGACGCATCTGATTCCGCTGGTACTCCGTGCCGCCCTGGGGAAGGGACCGGTAAAAGTATTCGGGGAAGACTATGAGACACCCGACGGTACCTGTATCCGCGATTACATCCACGTGGTTGACCTGGTGGCGGCTCATCTGCGGGCTTTGGAATGGCTGCAGGAGACCGGGCGCAGCGGCGCATTCAACCTCGGGACAGGACGGGGGTACAGCGTCAAGGAGGTAATCCGAACCGCCGAGACGGTTACCGGCCGGCGCGTGCCCTGGGTGTCGGCTCCCCGACGCCCCGGGGACCCACCGGTGCTGGTTGCGGATCCTTCTGTTTCTGCTCAAGTGTTGGGTTGGCGGGCCGAGCACAAGAGTCTCGAGACCATCATCGAGACCGCTTGGACCTGGGAACAGATAAGGAATTATTAAGGTAATGGCGCGAGTTCTGGTCACCGGCGGGGCCGGATTCTTGGGATCTCATTTATGCGGTGAGCTCTTGGCCGGAGGGCACGAGGTTCTGTGTGTCGACAACCTATTTTCCGGTTCCAAAGAAAACGTATACGAGTACTTGCGGTTTCCCCGGTTCGAGTTCTTGCGGCACGACGTGATTCAGCCGCTCTACGTAGAAGTGGACCGCATCTTCCATTTAGCCTGTCCGGCTTCCCCGGTCCACTACCAGTACAACCCTGTGAAGACGGTGAAAACGAACGTTCAGGGGACGCTCTACATGCTGGGCTTGGCCAAACGCGTGCGGGCTCGGATGTTGTTGGCGAGCACCTCGGAAGTGTACGGAGATCCGGAGGTGCACCCGCAGCCGGAGGACTATTGGGGCCGGGTGAATCCCGTCGGTCTCCGCAGCTGCTATGACGAGGGGAAACGCGTGGCCGAAACCCTGATGATGGACTATCACCGCCAGAATGGAGTTCAAGTAAGGATCGCCCGGATTTTCAACACGTACGGTCCCCGGATGTCCATGCAGGACGGCCGGGTTGTCAGCAACATGGTGGTACAGGCGTTGCGGAGCGAGCCCTTGACCGTTCATGGCGATGGTTCGCAGACGCGGTCGTTTTGCTATGTGTCGGACATGATTCGGGGACTGATGGGTTTGATGGACTGGGATGGAGGGACCGGACCCGTCAACCTTGGGAATCCGGAAGAGGTGTCGATCTTGGAGCTTGCCGAGCTCGTCAATGAGCTGACCGGCAACAGACGGGGGATTCGCTTTCTTCCCCTTCCGCAGGACGACCCGGTGCGTCGGTGCCCGGATATCGCCCGTGCCCGGGAAGTGCTTTCGTGGGAACCCTCCGTTCCGTTGCGGGAGGGGATTAGCCGAACCATCGAGTATTTTGACGTAAAGCTGCGGGGTGGTGGGCCGGAGTCGGAGCTGACCTGGGGGCTATGAAGCATGAGCGAGGAACCTCCAGGGTCGGAACGACGCCGCACCTATCGCCGTCTGGCGCTCTATTCCTCTCTGATTTTTATGCTTCCGGCCACCCTGGTGGGGATGACGCTCGTGGGTTACGAAGTGGATCGTGTTTGGGGCACCGGACCATGGGGCGTCCTGCTCGGATTCGTGTTGGGGAGTATCGCAGCTCTCTACGAAACTCTGCGAATCACGGGAATACGGAAGAGGAGGTGAGGCAAGGACGCCTATGACGCTGCTCGGGAATGAGGTTACGGCAAGCGACCCGGTTCAAGACATCTACCGAAGGGGATGGTACGTCGCCGGTTGCTTGGTCTTGCTCAGTGGGTTGCTTTACGGCTCAAGAGGTCTACTGGGGACCGGATTCGGTGCGATATTGGGTGGAGTCGGTTTTCGATGGCTTGGACGGTTGGTGGATCGGTTGCTGAAGGACCCGGGGAGGGTAAAACCGGGGCGCTTGGTTATCGGTTTCGTGGGGCGGTTCGTGTTGATCTGCCTGGGAGCGTTTGCTATCATCCAAACTTCCCTAGTGACCGGCCTGGCGATACTGGCTGGAATGGCGTCGTTCGTGATCGCCGGGATGATGGAAGCTGTGGTGTTGCTGATTCGGAAGTGATGCAGGAGCCGGGAGATGGGCCACGAGGAGTTCTTCGCAGCTACGCTCTTTAACCGCTGGATTGCCAATCCGTTGGCTCGTTTGTTGGGGATTCATGCCGAACATGACGTTTTACCGGCTCACGTGGTGATGATTCTTCTCGTGGGCCTGGCGCTCGTTCTGCTGTCCGCTGCGGTACGGCGGCGTCTCAGCGTCGATAAGCCGGGGAACTTCCAGCAATTCCTGGAGCTTTTGGCGGAAGGATTGAACAGCTTGGCGAGGGACGTCATCGGCGGTTCGGCGCGGCGGTTCTTTCCGCTGTTGGGTGGACTTTTCATTTTTATCCTAGTGTGTAACTTGCTGGGCTTGGTCCCGGGATTCATGTCGCCCACCAGCAACATCAATGTTACGGCGGGCATGGCCGTGCTGGTGTTCATCTACTACAACTATGTCGGTTTTCGACTGCATGGGTTCTGGAAGTACATGGCGCATTTTGCAGGCCCGTCGCTGGCCGTGGCTCCGTTGCTTTTCGTTATCGAAATCATCAGCCATTGCGCCCGGCCGTTCTCGCTGTCTGTCAGGTTGTTCGGTAACATTTTTGCGGAAGAGTTGATCATCGCTACGTTGAACGGGATGTTCCCGTTCGGGATCAGTCTGCCGGTCATGGCGCTGGCTGTGTTCGCCAGTACGATTCAGGCCTTTATTTTTGTGGTGCTCACGATGGTTTACTTGGGCGGAGCCCTGGAGGATGCTCACGAGGAAGAGATGCCTTCGGCGGAGGTTTGAGGGGTCGTCCTAGACTTTGAAGGAGTGGATGGTAATGAGGAAACTGGTTCTGTTGTTGTCGGTTTTCGCGGTACTGAGTTTGGCTACTTTTCCGGTGTACGCACAGGCGGGAGAAGGTCAGACCGTAATGGAGACCCATTGGTTGGCGATGGCGATGGCGATCGCGGCTGCAGGCTGCGGCATCGCCCAGAGCCGCGCCGTGGCTGGAGGGTGTGAAGGCGTTTCCCGAAATCCGGGAGCGGTGGACACCATCCGCCTGTTGGTCATCCTTGGCTTGGCCTTCATCGAGTTTCTGGCGTTGCTGACATTCGTCATTGTTTTCCTAATTCGTTAACCTTCCTTTGGTGTCTCGAGGGTGGGCGTCGGCGACCGTAGGGCCGACGGCGCCCACCGAGCCATCTGTTCTTCCCCCTGCACTGCGATTGTGTTTCTGTCCCGCGTCGCGTTGGGTGAAGGTCGGTTTCAGCTCCCGTTCCCTAGCTGCTAGAATGGTCGTCTAGCTGCGCTTGTTCCTAGGAACGGAGACGGCGGGTTACGACGACCGGAACTTGTATGCGATTGCCAGAGACTAAGTTCGTTGTTGCGGGAGCACTGATCATCGCCGGAATCGGCTACTTGATGTTTAGCGGCATTGGTAGCTCCATGGTCTACTACTTCAGCCTGGATGAGCTTGCGGCGCAAGCTCATCAGCTGGAGGGGCGAGGAGTGCGGATCAGCGGCCGTGTCTTGCCCGGGAGCATTCAGCAGGAGCCTGAGGGAAGGGGCGTCCGATTTGTCATGTACGAGCGGGACAGCGGGCGTCAGTTGGAGGTTAGGTACGGAGGACTGGTCCCCGATACGTTCAAAGATGACGCCGAGGTGGTTGTGGAGGGCACTTATCGGTTCGATGCTCCGGTGTTCGAGGCGGCGACTCTACTGGCAAAATGCCCTTCGAAGTACGAAGGCCAAGCCGAGCGGCACCCCGAGGACATCTCCTTGAACTAGCCGAGAAACCCCCATGGTTGAGTTGGGTCATTATTCTCTTGTTGCCGCCGTCTTCTTCTGTGCATACGGTATGGTGGCTTCCTGGATAGCGGCGTGGAAGCGGAATTCTCTTCTGTTCGAAAGCGCCCGTCGTGCACTGGTAGCCAATCTCGTCTTGGTGCTGACGGCCTCGGTCAGTCTTTGGACCCTACTGCTGACCGACAATTTCCGGGTCGAATACGTCGCTTCCTACAGTTCCCGCGCGATGCCGAAGGTATTTAAGTTTGCGGCCTTTTGGGGGGGACAGGAGGGAAGCCTGCTACTGTGGGCCTTGGTGCTGGCAGTGTTTGCAGGCCTGGTCGTTCGGCAGAACCGACATGAAGATCGCACGTTCATGTCGTATGTCATATTCTGCCTGATCGGTGTATCTCTGTTTTTTGCCTGTCTATTGAGCTTTGCCGCAAATCCCTTCGATATCCTGCCGCGACCGCCGATGGATGGACGCGGCCTGAATCCACTATTGCAGAACTGGTACATGATTACACACCCTCCGACCCTCTTCCTTGGTTACGTGGGGTTGGCAGTACCTTTTGCGTTTGCCCTAGGTGCGCTGATCAGTGGGAGACTGGATAATACGTGGATTCGCCTAAGCCGCCGCTGGATGTTGGTCGCCTGGATTTTTCTGACCCTGGGCTTCACCTTGGGTGGACGCTGGGCTTACGA
>JAPXNP010000103.1:3487-6181 GCA_033811955.1 Acidobacteriota bacterium | reverse complement strand
CAGCTTCATAAGGAACTCGTTCTCGGTCGCCGTCGACGTAGATTCCGGCAAAACTGGTGGCCTTGATGGAGTACTTGCAAAGCTCCCAGACGTCATTCAGGATTCGGTTGGACGAACGGAAAGAAGAAGCCCGCTCGTTAAAGGGATAGTGGATGACGATCTGTCTCACCTGGGAGGGTTCCAGCTCTCCTTGCAATCCTTCGACCTCGCAGTAGCGGAAGGGCAGGACTTCTCCCGCGTAGTCGGGCATTCGTACGGCGTCCGGCCCGGTATTCCTCGGATCCGGCGGTATCAGGACCTGGTAAGTATGGGTGCCTTGGTTCAGGGTGAGCGGGATGACTTTGTACCGACGTGATCCGCCGGGGTTCCGATGAACCCGATGAGGGGCGTCCAGCACCTCTCCCAGATGAATCCGAATGCTTTGACGGTCGGCGGTGCTTGTCAGGGTCAGTTCGACACGTCCGAAGGCGGCCTTTCCAAAGTCGATGAAGTAACGGCCGTCACCGAGGCGGATGCAACGCTTCGGCTCAACCACCTCCTTCTCTAATGGATAGAAACTGGTAGGTTCATCACGGGTCTGATCCCCCGTCCTAAAAAACTGGATTCGAGAGTAGGGGCTGACTCTCCCGACACCATCCCACGTGCGGACCTTCCAAGCGTAGGTTGTAAGAGCGCTGAGAGGCGACCCGGCGTAAGGAGCGGCCACCGACGAGGCCGATTCGACTTTTCCGGAATCCCAGACGTCACCTATATCGGATTCCAATGCTTGCGCTGTTGAGGCGACCAGGATCTGGTAGGCCGTTTGGAATTCATTTGGACGCGTACCGTCGACAATCCAGGAGAATCGAGGTTTTGCCGTACGAATCAGCGGCACCTGAGCGGGCTCTTGCAGGGTGTGCAAGTCCGGCAAGAAAGCGCTGGACAGCATTCCCCCGACGGAGATTCGATCGGGGTAGAGCAAGAGTTCCACCCGCAAGCCGTCGGGTGCCCCGGGGGGGGCGTCGACTCCGGCAGTCAGAGCGGCAAGCAACGGCAAGGAGGAAAAACTTAACAAGGTAAGGTGCTTCAAGAGCGGAGGTCCTTGATCCGAATGTTCCGGAAGGAGACCGGCGCCCCGTGGTCCTGCAGCATGATGAAGCCTTCGTGGAGCCGGTGCCTAAGCTCCGGATCGGCGGCCAGGTCGAAGTTATGGATCTCCTCGCCGTTTAATACCGCCCGAAAGTGGTTTCCGTCGCACTGGATTTCGAGTTCGTTCCATTCGCCGGCAGGCCGGGAAGCGTTGACTCGCGGTGCACGCACGTCGTAAATGGCCCCTGTCCCATTCTTGTGCGGCGGCTTTCCGGCGTCACCCGTGATTTGGATTTCCATCCCAATTCTGGAATGACGGCCTGCGGCCGGAGCCCGGACAAACACACCGCTGTTTCCACTCTCCGCTATCTTGAATTCCAACCTGAGGATGAAATCGGCGAAAACGGCGCGAGTGCGTACGTAGCGACCTCCTCGTCGGACCCAAGTGAGGGTGTCGCCTTCAACCTTCCAGCCCGCTGGATCGCCTGTGATCTCCCACGCCGAAAGGTCGGTGCCGTCAAAGAGGGTCGCGAAGCCGTCCGCGTCGACCGGACGCCCCGCCAGTAAGTCTTCAGCGGTCACGCGGGCGCCGAATGCTTCCTCCAGCTTCCGAAAGGCGGCGTTGGAGCCTTTTAGGATGAAGTTCCGGGAAACCTCGATCCGATCAAGGTCGGGAAATAGTTGAATGGTGGGAGCGGAAGACGGGGACGTTCCGTTCTCGAGGACCACAACGTCTGCGAAGCGGTTCGAGGGTGGACCGAGGGTGACCAGATCTGAATTCAGGCGCTTGAAGATCTCTGTCTGGCGGTCGCCGCCTGCGCCGTCAAACCAGATCAGAATGTCCCACCGCTTCGACAGGAGCTCGGCAAAGATCGACCCGCGCTGATCGCCGCCCGACGCCTCGGGAACCCGAAGAATCAGGCCGAGTTCCCGCCTGCGGGTAACCTGAGCGAACTTCAGGAAGGAGTGGATCCAGTCTTGGAAAACCGCCTTCGGTTCCCAGAATTCCGGGTTCAGATCGATCAAGACGGCGTTTCCGCCGACCAGGCTGATCCGGTTGAGCTGATCGACTCTCCAATCGTATGAGACGCCCGGGTCTCCAAGCCACGGCAGATACAGCCCTCGAAGCGTGAAAGGCCTGTCGCCCCGGAGTAGGTCTCCGCCGTCCACGGAAAACCCGTACTCGTCCCGCGGCCACTGTTCATAGGAACAGGTCGCCGACGAAAGGAGAGCCGGAACTCCAAACACACAAAGGACAAAAGAAATCCTCAAGCCGTGCACCTTAAGCACCCACAACAAGGATGCCTGATTAAGTTCGAAATAGCCAGTCGGCGAAGCAAAATCACTCGGTCAGGAGGGACGCCGGCCCTCCTGACCGAAGCTCTCTGGAGCAGGCGAGGTTCGCACAGAGAAACCAGAGCAGGCGTCCTCGCCTACGACTGCGGGTAGGCTACTCTTGCCGCGATCCCCCGAGAGCCGGGAGGGCCGGTCCTTCGGTCGGGCGCCTCCTCCTCAGGGAGAGAAACGACCGGCCTACTTGGGATGCACGACTCAATCATCCTGCCCCTGCTTCCTGTCTATCGTTGCTCTTTTCGCGTTTGATAATGACAAGGGTCACATCATCGT
>JAPXNP010000103.1:0-3477 GCA_033811955.1 Acidobacteriota bacterium | reverse complement strand
CAAGAGCCCGTCGGTGAAGAAGACGGCTAGGTCTTCCGGACCGAAACAGACCGATCCCGCTTCATAGGTTGTGTCTTCAAACAGTCCCACCACGGTTCCTCCGGGAACCAAGGGGATGCGGCGGTTGTCGGTAAAGAGCAAGGGCGGATGGTGGCCTGCGTTGCAATAGCAGAGGCGGTTGTCGGCTAGGTTCAGGTGGGCGATGACAAGGGTGGAGTATGCCTCGGGAGCTGAACATTGGTAGAGATGCCGATTAACTCGAGCCACGACCCGGGTAAGCCGGACGCAGGGGTCTTGTTCCATGCCGTACTCCCCCAGTGCGCTGCGGATGGACGATTGTAAGCTGGCCATCAGCAAGGCTGCGGAGATGCCCTTCCCGGCGATGTCACCCACCACGATGTCCAGGTGGTGACGACCGTAAACCAGGAAATCATAGTAGTCCCCGCTGACCTGCCGAGCTGGTCGACAGGAGGCGGCCAGTTGGAGTCCGGGCAGTTCGGGTAGGCCGTGGGGGAACAAAAGGCTTTGGACTTCTCGGGCGATCTCGAGCTCCTTGGCGATCCACTCCTGCCGGCCGACCTCCTCCATGAGCTGCGTAATACTCGAGCACATTTGGTTGAATGACTCGCCGACGGCTTCCAATTGATCTCGCCCACGGGTGGGGATGCGCACCGAGAAGTCGCCTTCGCGAATGCGTTGCACGGCGCTGTCGAGAGCGTGAATTGTGTTGGTGATGCTACGGGCGATCCCTATCCCGACGGCCAGGGAAACCAGTTCGACGATGATGAAAGCTCCCGCCAAGATGCCGATGACGATGAAAAGCGGGCCGGCGTCCTGAGCAAAGAAGTACTCGACAAGCGTATCGACCGGGACGTTCAGGGCGAGGGCCCAAGGCTCAGCGGAGCGGCCGTCACTCCAAGCTGCCGGGGTGAAGAAGTGGACCCATCGGACCGACGGCGTTCTGTCCGACTGGGCAATTCCCGAAAGTAGGTCAGTGAACTGAGCAGGTTCCGTAGTGGCGGTGACCGGTGTCAAGGCAAGTTGCACGGAGGTTCGCCGGCGCAGGTAGTTGAGGACCGCTTCATCGAACGGTAGGTCACTCACAATACGCGCTCCCTGCGAGAAGTCCACGGCATGAACGAAGTGGAGTTGATCGCCCCTAAGCACAATCCCGGAATAACCATCCTCAATCCAGTCGGGTAGCTCAGACGGTGCGTCGACCGGGGAGTTGCCGGGAATCCGGGAGACCGGCTTCCAGATTCCGGAATCCGACTTCTCGTAGAGGAAAAAGGTTAGACGCTGCATACCCAGAGGCACGTCCCGAGCGGCGGTTGCCAGGTATTCCTCGAGTCGAGTACGGTCTCGGACCGGGCTGCGTAGGTAGGCGGTTACGGCGTGATCCGTCAAGGAGGAGACGGTGCGGGTGGTAACTTCGATCTCGCGCTGAACATAGAAGCCGCTCAAAGGTTTGAAAATGAGGCTCGTTACGAAGACCAGTAAAGCCAGCAGCAACAAGACGGGGATGCCCCCGACGAATGCGAACGAAAGGATCAGCTTGTTGCGGACCTTCCACAAGGCGCGTCTGATCAGCGAAACGAGCAGCACTGCGGCGTAATAGGCTCCGATGCCCAGCAAGACCAGGAGGCCCAAATCTTCAAGAGCGCCTAGAAGGTTACCGGGCAAGAAATGGTTGGCGAGACGCCCGACCGCCCAAACCATCACTCCGAGAGCCAGGATCTGAAGTGGACGGCCGATTTTTGCAGTGCTCGCGGACACCAGTGCTTCCTTTTCGACGTCCTTGATGCGGTAAGATCACCGGAGATTATAAATGGATCTCGTTTCTGTAGATCTTCAGAGACGGCATGGTGAGCGTCGACATGCACGAGGCGCCGGTAGACGGATCCTGTTCGTGTTTCTCGACGGCGTGGGAATTGGTTCCTCCGACCCCGGGAGAAACCCGATTGCCGCCGCGAAACCTCGGCTGCTCACGTATGCCGCGGGTGACGGAGAAGGGCTGCCATTAGAAGGCCGTTGGTGCCCGACGGACGCCGGTCTCGGAGTTCCCGGTCTCCCGCAGAGTGCGACCGGACAGACGAGCTTATTTTGCGGCGTGAATGCCGCCCGGCTTGTGGGGAGGCACTGGCCCGGCTTTCCTACAAAACCTATGCGCCGACTTCTGGAAGAAGCTTCGCTGTTTCGGCGGTTGCGGAGGGTCGGCAAGGAGGTCGCTTTTGCGAACGCCTTCAGTCCTTCTTTCTTCTCACAACGGCCCTGCATGGTCTCGGCGACCACTGCGATGACGGAATCGGCGGGCGTCCCCCTGCGGACGTTCAATGACCTACGGGCGGGACGGGCTCTCTACATGGATTTTACGAATCGCCGGCTCCGCCGTCGGTCTTACGAGGTACCCGCACTGGGTCCGAAGGAAGCGGCTGCGCAGCTGGTAAGGCTCGCCGGTTCTTACGATCTTACGCTGTACGAATACTTTCTCACCGACCTGGTGGCGCACCGGGGATCTTTCGAGGACGCCGTCACTTTGGTGCGGGAGCTCGACGAGTTTCTGCTGGCGGTTGCGGAGAGGGCGGGAGAAGCGGGAATCTCTCTGCTCATTTCCAGTGATCATGGGAATCTGGAAGATGCTTCCAGTCGAATGCACACGGGAAACCCCGTAGGAACCGCCGCGTGGGGTGCTTTCGCCGAGAAGCTCCCGTTGATCAAGGACTTGACCGACGTTACTCCGTTGATTGAGGCCTACTTGACGGAGGAAGTTTCTTGCCGTGGAGCGGGCTGAAGGACCGGCAGGTCGCAGGCCAGCCATTCTCCCAAGATCTCGTCCCGGTAGGCGGGAATACCGTTCAGATGAGGGTGAACATCGGGTCGTTCCATACACAGGTAGACCTTGACGTCCCGTGCCCGGCGTCGCAGTTCGGATAAGACGGCGTCATAGAGTTCGATCCTGAGGGGTTTGAAATAACGAAGCTTTCCGTCGGGAGCCGCGACGAATTCCCCGTAAGGGAGGGGACTCTTGGGAAAGCGGCGGCGCATGATCTCCGGCTGACCGGGTGGGACGCGCAAGGCTCCCAGGGAAATCCAGGCTGTGGCCGAGGGAGGAACGGAATCAAACAGCTGTTCTATGACGCCGGCGTAGGCTTCGCGCCAACCCGCGAACCAAACCAAGGGATCAAAGTGAAAGGCCACCGGGTAACCGGCGTCGACGGCGCGGCGCGCGGCGCGAAGCCGAGCACCCAGGGAAGCGGTCTTCAGCTCTTCTCTCTGCTGGATCTCGGGAGCGTTTAAGGACCAAGCCAAGACGGTCCGCCCTCGGTGGTTCAAGCCCAGTAAATGATCAACGGCGTCCGTCTTCGTTTTCAGTTCCAAAACAGCGTGCGGCTGACGGGCGAAGAGTTCCACCAAGGGGCGGGCATAATCGATCAGATGATCCAGAGCAAGGCTGTCGGTCAGTTCACCGGTTCCGAC
>JAPXNP010000102.1:0-6302 GCA_033811955.1 Acidobacteriota bacterium | reverse complement strand
TGTAACGATTCTGGTGAAAAGCTTCGATCGCCTCCCGCGCAGGCAATACGGCTGCGGTGTCCGATCGGACGACCGACGCAAAGGCTCTTGCGAACTCAGCCACACGGTTGCCCGACTCCCACCGCTTCCCGGAAGTCAGCCACTAGTGCCGCAGGGGCAAGGCAAAGGTAAACTCCGCCCATTGCCCAGGTTCGGAGTCAACCCAGATCTTTCCCCCATGCTTCTCAACAATCGTCTTACAGATGTAAAGCCCTAGTCCGTTGCCTTTGACTCCCTCCGTACCCTTCTGCTTTAGCCGTGTACGCATTTCGAACAAGCGGGGGAAAGCCTCTCGAGGAATTCCAACCCCGGTGTTCCACACTGAAACGCGTGCCTCGCCGTCCGCCTCCCAGACGCGGACGCGTATCTCCCCGCCGTCACGACCGTACTTGACCGCGTTCGTAAGGAGGTTCGCCACGACAATCTGCATCAGCTCAGGATCGGCCAGCACCTGGGGATCAACCTCAAACACTCTCGTAATCCTCATGTTTCGAAAATTCCCGGCGATATCGTCCCGTTGCAGGACCGGTTCAACTACTTCGGAGGCGAGTTTCACCGGCCGGGCGAAAGACTCGAGGTTGTCCAACGTCACATTCTGCAGGTCCAAAAAAGAACGGATGATGTCTTCAAGGTATTGGCAATTGCGTAGAATTGCTTCCAATGCTTTACGTTGCTGAGGTTCAAGTTCGCCAAAATAGCCTTTGTATAGGGTTTCGGCGCTGGCCTGAACCGTGGCCAACGGACTGCGCAGGTCGTGGGAAATGATAGCCATGAGGTCCAACGCTTGCCCTGGACCACCCTTTCGTCGAGCTTCCAGCGCGTTTTGAACTACTTGCCTCAGCTCATCCGGAGTAAAAGGCTTCGGAATGTAGTCGAATGCCCCCATTTTCAATGCCCGGCGGGCACTGTCGACGGTGGCATACCCCGTGAAGATGATCACCGTCAGATCGGGCCGTTCCCGCACCAACCGCTCTAAAAGCTCCATACCACTCATCCCCGGCATCATCAAGTCGGTGATGACGATGTCAAACTGTCCTTGAGCAAGCTTCTCCAGAGCCTCTTCACCTGAGTATGCGTGCTCCAGCTGATAGTTGCAGCCGCGGAAGATCCGACGGCAGCTCCTGTGCACAATCTCTTCGTCGTCAACAATCAATAATTTTGGTTGTTCCATTTCCGGCTCGAATCAAGCATAGGCAAACGTTAGAAAATCGATACGTCACTAAATTAAGGGGACGAGTACGAAACAGCGGGGCAAAGTACTGCCTTCACTCCAATCATCTTCACCTTGTGCGCCCAAACCGCGGCACGCGCCTCGGGCGAAAAGACAATCCGCCGCCGTCGAGAAAAGCGCAACCTCTATTCCCCTCCGTCGGTTTTAGCATCCCCCGAACCGTCTGCTTCGCCCTTTGTTTGGACGCCGCCCCTAGGTCCTTCCACCTTCGAGCTCGTCAGCTCCGAGCGCCGTATGCTGAATTCGGAGCCGTTGGACAGCGTCACGGACCAATCCTTGTCTTCGGTTTTCGGCGGTGGAATTTCTCTTGGCAGAATAATGGTTACACGCGTTCCTCGTCCCACCTCACTATCGATGGTGATGGCGCCACCATGTCGACGCACAATACCGTAAGTAACAGCCAATCCGAGTCCCGTTCCTTTCCCCGGCTCTTTGGTCGTAAAGAAAGGATCAAAAACCTTCTCAAGGTTCTCTCGTGGAATACCCACTCCCGTGTCTTCAACGATCAATCGCACGGTCTCCGTCCGAGGATGATAGCGCGTCGTCACGGTTAACGTGCCACCCTCCTGCATGGCGTCGGCGGCATTGATGGCAAGGTTGTTGATGACTGACTTCATCTGGTTGACGTCCAGCCATTGGTCCGGGACCGCCGGATCCAGGTGACGCACAATGCGCACGTTCTGAAAGTGCACGTGATGCTCCAAGACCTTCAGGGTCTCTTCCACGATGCGGTTGAGATTCGTCAATTCACGTTCCGTACTCGTCTCCCGGGCAAAGTCGAGGATGTTTCGGACGATGTTTCGACATCGCAACGTCTCGTCAACGATCGTTTTCAGATCCTCTTCGTACTCCGTTCCTCGGAGATCTTCCAAGAGCATGGCGGCGTACGTAAGAATCCCCGTCAACGGATTGTTCACTTCATGAGCAATACCCGACGCCAATCGACCCAGAGAAGCAAGCTTCTCGCTTTGAGAAATGTGTTTCGCGGCCTCCTCCTTGAGAGCTTGATCCCGTTTTTGAATGGCATCCACCATCTGGTTGAAAGACTCGGCGAGAGAAGCCATCTCCGCGTCAAAATCGCCTTCCAACCGTCGTTCGTAGTGGCCTTGGGCAATGTCTCGAGCCGCCTCCTGAAGCCTCCGATACGGCGCAACAATACGCCGAATGAAATAGAGGGCGAAGATCACCCCGACACCGCTGGACACAAGGATTATCAGCGCATACGTTAGCGCGCTTTCATACTGAACGGCTCGAAACTTGTCCTCGAGGACTCCCACATAAAGAATGCCGACGATCCTCCCGGTCGGGTCGCTGATCGGGGAATAACCCGAAATATACCAGCTATTTACGACAAAGGCCCGATCCAGCCAAGTCTCGCCCCGGACTACGACCTTCTCATAGACTTCCTGGGACACCCGGGTTCCAATGGCACGAGTGCCGTCGAGGCGTCTCACATTCGTGGAAATCCGAACATCGTCTAGGAACAGTGTCGCCGTGCCGACTTCCTTTCCCTTGAACTCTTCGTCACCAAAACAGAGGCTCTTGATACGGTCGACAAAGTCATAGTTGCGATTCAGCAAGCGAGCTCCGTAAACGACGCCCAGGAATCGGCCGCGGAAAAACACCGGAGCTCCCGCCATCAGCGCCAAGCCTCTCGTCTCTACAGTCTTCTCCAGCGGACGGGCGTGAGGCGTCTCGAGGAGTTCGATTCGGCACAGTTCAGCCAAGTCGGCACCCTCACGAGCGAGCTCCGCTTCATTCATCACCACCGTACCGGACACCGTTGCTCGATCCTCCAGGCACATCCTCACCAGGACGTTGTCCAGCACGCTGTCTCCCTCAACCGCGGGGTTCCGGGCGCGCATCAGGACTCGGCCTCGCGGGTCCACCAGATTCATGATGTCCAAACCGAGCTCCTGCCGAGTCGCTTCCAACTTCTCCCGAAGAAGACGTCGATCCCGCCGAACTACGGCTTCTTGTAGGTAATCCAACTGCGCCAGGTGTTCGACAAACAGGCGGATTACGTCAATCTGGTTCTCATAAATGTAGCGGGAGGTGTTTAGATGTCCCTGCGTCGTGGCGTACGCCTGCCCGATCACGTTCCGGTCGATGAGCCGGTAGCCCAAAAGCATTGAAAGGACGGCTGTAACCAGTACCACCAGCACAAAGGCCAGTGTCAAGCGCACCCCGAGGCTAAGTTTCATCGCACGGGCTTCCGCCGCTCCTTCAGGACTTCATCAACCTTTGCCAAGAGTTCTTCCAACTGGAACGGTTTCGTCAGGAAGGCTTCGATCTCCGGAAGGAAACTATTCTTCTCGTCCAGGGAGAAACGCGATCGGGTCGCCTGGTTGACGGCGGTCAGCAGAATAACCGGGGTCTCACGAAAGGCGGCGTAGCGCGATTCGGGACGCCAGCTACGAATCTGATAAACCATTTCGAAGCCCGCCGTATCCGTCTCCATCATCACATCGAGAATCAGCAGGTCAGGGCGCTCCTGCTCCAGCTTCTTCAACCCTTCATTGGCGTTGTAAGCCGCCGCGGTATCGTAACCTCGGGCTTGCAGGGCCTGCGAAAGAGTTTCCACAAGGTCCCTGTCGTCGTCCACGATGAGGACTTTCTTCCGCCTCTGCTCTCTTCCCGTGGGATCAGCCCAGGCGATTTGACTAATCTTCCAGAAGTTGATAGATGACATGGCGATTCTCCCATGCTTCGTTGCGTTCGTACATTTCGATGGGAAACTCCATCTGTTTGAGCTCCACCGGCGCCGCTTGCTTCTCCACCAGACCCAAGGCGAGGGCCACTCCGTAAACGATGGCTTCAGGACGGGGGGGACAGCCGGGAATGTAGTAATTCACCGGCACCACCTTATCGGCGCCTCCGGTCACATGGTACGTATCAAACCAGGACCCTCCCCCCACAGCGCAAGAACCCACGGCAAACACCAGCTTCGGAGACGGCATGGCTTCCCAGGCACGGCGCACCAAGGGAAGCGTAGGCCGCGTTACGGCCCCGGAGATCAGCATGACATCCGCATGCCGCGGAGACGCCACCAGTCGCATGCCGAAGCGCTCGACATCATAGTAGGGTGTGAGCACGTTCAGGATCTCAATGTCGCATCCATTGCAGGCTCCTGCGTTACAGTGGTAGATCCACAAGGATCGCTTAAAGGCTTTGCGTGCCAGCTTCGCCAGCATTGTTGTCTCCCTTCAGGACGAGGCCCGGCGAAGGACGTCCTTTCGGCCTCCATGAGAATGCCGTTGTGTCCGGACACCCCCGCGCTTACCGTCCCCAATCTTCCTCTTGGGAAAGTCCTCTTATCTCCAGACTCTCAGGCCGCTGATAACGCTCCGTTCGCCGCAGCAAATCCACGCTCAGAGAAGGAGTTGCCATCGGGATCACGGCGCGATACTCCAAGTTGTCATACCGGTAGCCGCGCAGGCTCAACCGATCGAGCGCGTTCGTGATCTCCAGGTCAAAACACCGCCCGCATCGGCGGCAGGTCATCATGTACAACTCGACCCGTTCGGTGAGGTCAACACGGTCATTCGTGGCTTCCTCGAAACGCTGCGTCATGGTTATCGCCTTCTCCGGACACAAATCCGCACATCGCCCGCAGTAGGTGCAGCGACTACCGTCGTACAGCAGAACTCGCAGCTCCTGGCACAGATCTCGCACCAAAATGGCTCGGGCGGAACAGTGGTCGGCACAACCGCCGCACCCGACACACTTATGGTGATCCCATTTCGGACGGCCTCGGAAGCCTGTCGGCGTCGGCCGGGGCTCCAGCGGGTACCGCAACGTTACTACGCCGGGACGCCATCCCCAGAAAAGTTCTCGAAGTTTACCGACCAACCACATCCTGCCTCCTTCTCTACCAACCTGCCGCGGAAAGCATCACTGCGGTAAGCCCCACGACCGCCAGCAAGGCGTAGTAACGAACGGCCTGGTCAATCCGCAAACGGGGGTTCGTGAAGCTAACCAGACCTACCAGCCCATAGACCACACCTATCCCCAACCACTGCAATCCCAGATCAACCAACCAGTTTCCAGTGGCTGCGGGGGCCAAGAACACCGACGACAGCAGCCAAACGTACAGAAGCTGCTTCATCATCAAGTACCATCGGAACAGCGCATACGAAGAGCCGCTATATTCAATAAACGGTCCTTCCACGATCTCACTCTCCGCCTCCGCCAGGTCGAACGGCTGGCGCCCAATGAACGCTTGGAGCGCCGCCAAATTCACAGCGGCCCCGAGCAACAAAGCCGGGGTCCAGCCTCCCCTGGAAAAAGCCTGGAATATCGGTTCCAAACCCACTGATTGAGCTCGAACCGCGCCTACCAACAGGATCATGGCCAGCACCGGCTCCAGCAGCATCATCGTGACCATTTCACGACTGGCTCCCACCGCGGCGAAAATGTTGCGGCTCGAAAGAGCTCCCAGCAGTACGGCCACTCCTCCAAGCGCAAGAAGGTAGATAAAGGTCACTAAATCCAGCCTCCGGCCCAAAGCCGAGGCCTGGAAGCCGAGAGGAAGCAGCGCGCCGGCGGCCAAAACGGCGGCGAAAGCCAGCAGGGGGGCCAAGCGAAAAGATGCAACTCCCGGCTCCACGTTCTCCTTGCCCAACAGCTTCAAGAGATCCCAATAAGGCTGAACCAAGGGCGGGCCCTGGCGAGACTGGAGTCGTGCCGCCATCCGGCGCAGACAACCTTCGGCGAAGGGGCTGACCAACAACAGAAGCAAGCCGTTGAGAACTGGAATAGCGTACTCCATCAGCGTTTCTCCCGCGCCAACCGCTCAAACTCGGATCGGCTCAGCACTTCGGCGCCACCCCGGCGTAGATCGATCACGCTCACGCGATCCGTGCAGGAAAAGCAAGGATCGATGCTGGCAATGATGACGGGAACATCGGCCAGCTGGTTCTCCAACAGCATGGAGGGCACCCCTTGCAAGTTCGCATAGGTGGGCGCCCTGACACGCCAACGAGCCGGGCGGTTCTCCTCACCCGTCATCAAATAGTGCACACACTCGCCC
>JAPXNP010000101.1:0-6312 GCA_033811955.1 Acidobacteriota bacterium | reverse complement strand
GCGTTGATCACAGGGGCTTTCTGCTACTTGTTCAAGCTGGATCCGGCTCTGGCGGTAGGCATGTACGCCGGAGCACTTACCAGTACGCCCGGTCTGGCCGCCGCCATGGATGCCGCCCGAGATCCCCGGGTAAGCGTCGGATTCGGCCTCGCCTACCCTTTCGGCGTCGTCGGCGTGGTCTTGCTGGTGCAGCTCCTACCACGGCTTTTACGCATCGACTTGCGAGCGGAAGAAGAGCGTCTGGCCAGGTCGGAAGACGAGATCCGTCGTCTTCAGCTCAGACAGTTTCGCATCACAAATCCGGCATGCGTCGGAAAGACCCTCTCCGACCTGCAGGTTCATCGTTTCAGCCAAGTCAACATCACCCGCATTTCTCGGGGAGGAACGGTCGTTTCCGCCCGGGACGACACTCCTTTGGCCCTGGGTGACGTCGTTGCGGCGGTAGGTCGAGCCGACGAGCTCAAGAAGCTGGAACTGGTGCTCGGCGAAAGCGTGCAGGCGCCGCAGCTCCTTGAATCTCGCGACGTCATCGCACGCGACGCCGTCGTTTCCAGCGATGTTTTGGTCGGAAAGACCTTGGCGGAGCTGGGAGTACGCCGGAACTACGGAGTCGTCATCTCCCGCGTCTTCCGGGAGGATCTGGATTTCGCACCCGGCGGGAACTACAGGCTGGAGCTTGGAGACACGGTCAGGGTCGTGGGAGAACGAAACGACGTCGAAAAATTCGTTCAGCTCGTGGGACAACAAGAGAAGCGAATACACGAGACGAACATGACGGCGCTGGCCGTGGGCGTCGTGCTCGGGGTACTGCTGGCTTACCAAGACTTCCCGCTGCCGGGAGGGGCTTCATTTCGGCTGGGTCTCGCGGGCGGACCTCTCTTCGTAAGCTTGGTACTGGCGCATTTCGGCCGCATCGGCCGCTTGAACATTCGGACCCCTCGGGGAGCCAAGTACATATTGCAACAGTTGGGGCTTGTCCTTTTCCTGACCGGCGCCGGGACGGCTGCGGGCGGTCGACTGGGCGAAACCCTGGTTGAGTCGGGTTGGATCCTTTTGCTTTGCGGGGCGGGGGTGACCGTAGGCGCAGGTCTTTTCGGTTTCATCGTTTCACGGTACTGGTACGGGCTGGACCAACTCTCCAGCCTTGGAGCCCTGTGTGGCGGAATGACCAGTACGCCCGCTCTGGGCGCAGTCACCGAACTTACTCAGCGTAGCGAAGCCGTCATCGCCTACACCAGCGTCTACCCGGTCGGGCTCATCGCCGTCACCGTCTGTTGTCAGTTGCTCTATTACCTGTTGTGAGACCCCTCAGACGGTTGGGGATGCGAGGTCCCGGCTTCGCACCTCAAACGGCCGCACTTACCCGAACCGCCGTGCGTGTAACCCTCAGCTAAGTTTAGCCATTGCTCCCAGTTCCGGGTTAGCCCACCGCACGCGCCGGGTGGCGTCCCGAGCCTCCGCCCTGCAAGCTTGCCGCTTACGTCTCGTTCGGCAACCTGCCCGCGACGCGGCCGACAGTTCCCGGTGGACGGCACACAGCACGTGCCTTTCGAACTGAGCGGCCTAACGCAGCCCGGGTGTTCAGGAATCAAGTGACTCCCGTGAACCGCAGACTTCGACACCGGCCGACTGATCCTCATCCCATGGTTTCTCAGTATGTGCTTGAACAGAATCGGGTTTGGCAGCCTTCGCACGGCCGTGCAACCCATCGGTCAGGGTACCGTACGAAATCTTCGTGGCTCTTGACACTGCTTTCCCTTCGTTCTAAAGTCTCCTCCGCTTTTTGGAACGTCAACCCGAGGGGGTTGGAGCCCCGGGAAGTTCGGTGAAAAACCGACGCTGCCCGCGCAACTGTGAGCAGGCGAAATCCGCTTGACGCCACTGTCCCGAGAAGGATGGGAAGGCGCGGAAAGTAGGCACCTGCAAGCCAGGACACCGGCCCGACCCGTTCTCTATCGCTTTCGACGGGAAAGCAAGGAGGAGCCGATGATAAGCCTGCCAAAAGTCTTCTGATCCCCGATGCTACACGTGCAGGTAGATTCCGGGGTAAGCCTCTCCTTAGCCCGGGCATTGTCGGCCTGATCCCTCAGGGCTTCGACACAGAGGCTGACCGAGGCCGCCGTCTACATCTGCAGCTTACGGTCCACCTTCAGGCTATGGCTGCAGGCTGCCGCTTCGGCGTAGGTCGGCTGCAGAGCCGCTGATCTCTCTTTCAAGAGGCTACAACCACGTGCCGCCGATCGTTTGCCGACTCGGGATGAAACTGCGTCGGAGCACCCGAGCAAGCGCCGGGAAGAGGAGATTCGCAAGCACCCCGCCAACGCGGCCCCAGACCGCCGCGCAAGGAGGTAAACCTATAATGTGTTGGAAGATTGGTAACCCGACAGTCGAAAACCCGCTGTCCGTACGCCCTAACCACGAAGACTTCACGACTGGGAACCGAACTGCAAGTCAGGTTCCTCGGCTGAGCTTGGCCGCCCTAGCGTTCAGTGTAGCCCTGTGTTCCACAGTTTCGCCGGCGGCCTCGCGGGAAAACCAGGAGTCTCTCTCGACTCCCTCCTTTCTCGAGACAACGACCGAAGAACCGGAGAGCAAGTCGGAGGCTGAAGTTCCCGTCTTTAGAGTGGCGGTCACGGCAACCCGATCGGAAACGCCGGTGGAAGAAACCGGCCGTTCCGTAAGCGTCGTCACGCGTTCCGAGATAGAGGCCATGGGTGCCGCCGACGTGGCCGAGGTGTTGGCTACGCTTCCCGGAATCCATGTAAGCCGAGGAGCCTCCTATGGAAGTCCAACCTCCCTCTTCGTGCGGGGAGGAGAAAGTGACTCCACACTCGTGTTAGTCGACGGCATACCGATCAACCGACCCGGAGGCGAGTTCGATCTCGCTCATCTTTCAACCGTAAATATCGAGCGGATCGAGGTGGTACGAGGTCCGGGTTCGGTCTTATACGGTTCGGAGGCCGCCGCGGCAACCATCCACATCATCACGCGGCGTCCGAAAGCAGAATCACGCCCCCGGGGACAGGTTTCCGCTCTCGCCGGGAACTTGGGTTCTTTCGAGTACTCAGGCCACTTAGAGGGAGGCAGTCCGAAGATCCAGTATAGTCTCGGAGCCGTCTCCTCCCTTACCGACGGCATCTTCGAGCTCAACAGCACGTATCGCCGAACGGACCTCTCGGCCGCCACGTACATCGCGGCCGGCCACTCCACTTCGCTCAGCGCCACGGCCCGTTACAACACGATTCGGCAGGGTGTTCCCACGGACGACATCGGCAACCCGGTGGATCCCAACGATTGGAGGCAAACACACGATTCGGTGTTTCAGCTGTCCTTGAGTCGGGCTTGGTCGGAAGCCATTCGCTCAACAGTGCAATATGGCCGGCACCAGTACCACGGCTGGAACTATACGCGTGCCGACGGGATCTCCGATTTCTTCGACTCCGAGTTCGAGGCGGCCGAACAGCGGGACTTGCTCGACTGGGAGAATCGTTTCACCTTGGGAGGGAACCACCTGGTGACGGCCGGGATGACGTGGAAAAGAGAAGCGTCGGAGGATGCCACTTTCGATCGTCGCAGCGTCGGTCTTTACGTACAGGACCGTCGGCAGTTCGGCGATCGAGTCTATCTGACGGCCGGCGTCCGACACGAAGACAACAACCGTTACGAGGATTTCACATCCGTCCAGCTGGACCTGGCGGTTCGGCTCGCAGACAACTGGAGACTGCGGGGCGGCGGCGGCAACGGCTTTCGATCGCCTTCCTTTTTGGAGATTACGGGAATGCCCGCTTTCGGAATTTCCGGCAATACCCACCTCAAACCTGAGCGCAATACGGCTTGGGAGCTCGGCGCCGATTGGGGTGGAGAGGATACCACCCTACTGGCATCCTGGACTTTCTTCGTTAACCGCTACCGGAACCTGATTGAGTTCACCTTCTTGGCGGCTCCCGGAAGTCCCAACTACCTTAACGTCGAAGCTGCCGAGAGCAACGGAACGGAAATGTCCGTCACCTACCGGCTGACTTCGAACGTACGGATGACGGGCGACTACACCTGGACCCAAACCGAGGTCACCGACGCGGGGTCCGTTCCCGGCGGAAATTTCGAGATCGGGCAACCCTTGCTGCGGCGTCCCAAACATCAGGGGGGACTCGCCCTTCAATTGATCTTTCCACGAACCAGCGCAAGAGTCGCCTGGCGGTACATCGGATCTCGGGACGATCGGGAATTTTTGCCGGACTTGTCATCCGTAAGGGTTCGCCTGGGAGGGTATGCTCTGATCAACACGAACGTGGAGTTTACTTTGCGGACCTTCGGGCACGATGAACGCCGGCTCGGCCTGACGTGCCGGGGTGAGAACCTGCTGGATCGACGCTATACGGCCGTCGCCGGCTTCGCCTCGCCTGGGCGCCGTATCCGAGTAGGTCTGGCCCTGGGCTTCTAGAGTGCTCGGGAAGGTCCTCCACTCCAGTGACGGGGCCCAATCCGCCTTCGCCGCTACGAGCGGCTCCGGTACTACAGGGGGCTGCCGACCGAACGACGTCCCGAACAACCGGTCGGAATCAGCCGGACGGTCGGCTTGCTCACGAGGGTGCCCGACCTAGTCAAGAGGTACTTGTCAGGGGTGACATTCTGCTATAGCTTATTCGCGTAACCTTGTCGACTCAGGCCCCGCCCGATGCGATTTGCCTGGGAATTGACTTTAGGGTTAAGCTAGTGTGTCCCTTTTCCAGCGGGGAGAACGGGGCGCAGAATGTTCACCCTTTACCGTAACCAAGGAGCTCGTTGTGAGAAAAGGCTTGCTGATTTCTTTGAGCGTGGCCGCCTTTATGGCGACCACAGGACTGTTCGCACAGGATGATCCTCTTCAGCTGTTCACTCGCTCCTATGAAGCCGAAGGCATGCAGATTAATATTGTCCACGTAAACAATGCGACCGTGGATTCTCTGTTTTCGGCCCCGGCCAAGTATTCCATCCGCGCCCGGGCCAACCAGTCTGCAATGTTCTATGTCCAAGCCCGGCCTCAGAGGGATGCTAAGCTGGATACGAACTTCATCCTCGAGCAGGGGGGACAGAAGCACGAAGCCAAGATCTACGACATCCAGAACTTTACCAGCGGCGATGTGGAATCGGGGACAAAGATTGACGGCCTGCTGGAATTTAACGCCAAGTTGGATCTTTCCAAGCCGTTCATTTTAAGAAACGGCAAGGCGTCTGTGGAGTTCAGGCTGGATAGGAAGGCCCTCGCCGCTCTGCAGGCTGCGGCACCTACCGCCGCAAGTCAGTAGTCCTACGGCGCGGTCGCTTCTTCATGGACTACATTGAGATTTCGGGAATTCGTTGTCGGGCCCGGATTGGCGTACCGGACCAAGAGAGGCGCGCTTACCAAGAGTTGCGGGTCGACGTCAGCTGCGGCTTCGATTTCACGGAAGCGACCGAGCACGACAATCTTGCTCTATCGGTCGACTACGAGAAGGTTGTCGACTTGGTACAAAAAACGGCTGAAGCTTCGGTTTGGGCGCTTTTGGAAACCCTCACCGCCACATTGTGCCGTGCGTTGCTGCTAATGCCTCGCATGCAGGATGTGGAGGTGAGGGTCCGGAAGTATCCCGTCGACTTGCAGGGGAGAGTAGACTCCGTGTCCGCCGTGATGAGGCGCTGCAAAGCAGCCGGCTCCTGACCTGACGGAGGTCTTCCCACAGCGTGTTCGGCAAGCACCTGAAATACCGTAAGTCGGAGCTCTACTGCAGCATTTTCGCGTTTGGATCCGGGGCGACTCCCCTCAGGTTTGAAGGGACCTTTCAACTCACCACGTATCCCCGGCGGCGAATTGGGCGAAGACGTGGTTCATCAGCCGCGGCTCCCGCTCAAAAGGAGCACTGAAGCCAAGTCCGGAGCAGCCGTTTTCCGCGACAGCCGGTCACGAGCCGGCCGGGGCGACGCCTTCCGCAGCGGACACCCAGCCAACCCGGGCGGAGACCGCTCTATTACCTCGATTTGTCTATCGCACGATCACGGCCGCCGTTGCCAATCCTGAAGGTCGATTCCAACTATTTCCGAACGTCGTGACCGGCGGAAGATTGCCGATTCGTGCTCGCCGGCAGGCCGGCCCGCTCTCCGGCTACATCTTCGGACCGGTCGTTTGTCGTAGCCTTAGAAGGTTGTATGGAGTCCACCATTGCATGTATTCTTGCCGCCGGATATTCCCAACGGATGGGGCGACCAAAGGCCCTCCTTCCTTTCAAGGGAAAGACGTTTGTTGAGATCGTTGCTTCTCTCTACGAAGAACTCGGGGTACCCTGGATCGTCGTACTG
>JAPXNP010000100.1:0-6466 GCA_033811955.1 Acidobacteriota bacterium | reverse complement strand
GGCTGAACGTCTGGAAGCGGAGCGGGCGGCTGCGGCCCGGGCCGCGGCCGAAGCAAAAAGGGCTCAGCAGGCGGCGGCGCGTGAAGCCGAGGCTCGGGCCGCCGCGGCGAGGGAGAAGGCTAAGGCTGAATCTGCTGCGGCCCCGGAAGCTGCGGCGGAACTTCTTCCGGCCGAATCGCCGGACAATGTGGAGCAGGCTGCGGGGTCTGTGGCCGAACTTGTAACAGACGAGACTCCTCCGACTCCCGAAGGAAAGGAGGAGGTAGAAGAACCGGTCGCTACGGGTGAGCAACAATCCGAGAAGTCCGCAGAGCAGACCTCCAAGCCGCGCAGGCGACCCAAGGCTGTCGAAGGCTCGGGAGCGGCCGAACCAACGGTGCGGAACGAAGAAGAAGTTGAGCAGTCTTCGTAGCTGGTCGCCACAGATTCTTTGTTGCCGGACCCTGTTCGGGCGGTGACGACCTCTGCTTGGTTCCGGTCGGACGGTTTCGGTTTCGCCGGCCGGAAGTCGTCGGTAGGTGACTGTGTTTCCACAAGTTCAGGAAAAGGGAGAAAGTCTTATGTCCATTTCGGCACAGCAGGTCAAGGAGCTCCGAGAAAAGACGGGAGCGGGAATGATGGAGTGTAAGAACGCTCTTGTGGAAGCTAAGGGCGACATGGAAGCCGCTGTGAAGATTCTCCGCGAACGGGGATTGGCGGCGGCGGCCAAGAAAGCCGGCCGGGCGACGCGCGAGGGAATCATCGGCCAGTATATCCACGCAGGCGGCAAACTCGGGGTTCTGGTCGAGGTGAACTGTGAGACGGATTTTGTTGCCCGCACGCCGGAATTCCAGCAGCTTGTCAAGGACGTGGCGATGCAAATTGCGGCGTCCAACCCTCGCTACCTCAGGCGGGAGGATGTTCCCGAAAGTGTGATTCAGGAGGAGCGGCAGATTCTTCTCAAGCAGACGATGGGGGAGGGGAAGTCGGCCGAGATCGCAGAACGGATCATTGAAGGTCGTCTCAATAAGTTCTTTGCCGAAGTTTGTTTGTACGAGCAGCCCTTTATCCGAGATCCGGAAACGACCGTGGGTGATCTGATCAAGTCGAGAATCGCCACAATGAAAGAGAACATTGAGGTGCGACGTTTCGCCCGCTTTCAGGTGGGTGAGGAATAGTTATCCTCTGCTGGAGGCCGGGGGTACGGTTTCCCCCTCTTCAAACCTTTCTCAGTAATCTGCTACCATGAACGTCCCATGGACGGCAAGGTGGTTCAAAGCGCGAATGACGCATTGAGCGAGCCGGTTGCCGTCAAGAAACCCGTTTACCGAAGAATCCTTCTCAAGCTTAGCGGGGAGGCCCTCATGGGGCCTCGCGCCTTTGGGATCGACCCCGATGCGGTAGAGAGTATCTGCTCGCAAATTCTTGAAGTTCACAGTCTGGGCGTGGAAGTTGCCCTTGTGGTAGGTGGAGGGAATATCCTTCGCGGAGCCCACATTGTCGGAGCAGGCTTCGACCGAGCGACGGCCGATTATATGGGCATGCTCGCGACCGTGATCAACGCCCTGGCTCTGCAGAATACCTTGGAAAGGCTGGGGGCCTTTACGCGGGTCTTGAGTGCCATCCACATGGCGGAAGTGGCGGAACCGTTCATTCGGCGCCGTGCCGTTCGGCATTTGGAAAAGAAGCGGGTGGTGATCTTTGCCGCCGGGACGGGAAACCCGTACTTCACGACCGATACCGCCGCCGCCCTCAGAGCCATGGAAATCCACGCCGACGTCATTATTAAAGCGACAAAGGTGGACGGCGTATACGAGGCTGATCCTGTAACCCACAGGGAGGCCCGCAAGATCGGCGAGCTAACCTACTTGGAAGTGCTGGAGCGTGGCTTGAAAGTCATGGACGCTACGGCAATCTCACTGTGCATGGACAATGATTTGCCGATCATAGTCTTGAACTTGTTTGCCACTGGAAGCGTTCGTAAAGCGGTGTTGGGCGAAAGAGTCGGTTCGGTGATACGCAGGAAGGTGGAGTAGACGCAGCATGATTAGGGACGTCATCGGAGACGCGAAACGACGAATGGAGAAGACGGTTGGAGATTTGGCCGAGCAGCTGGCCGGCTTACGCACGGGTCGCGCCTCGGTCCATCTGCTGGATCATGTGATGGTGGAGTACTATGGCGTTCCCACACCGATTAGCCAGGTGGCGACCCTCCACGCGCCGGAGCCCAATCTGATCACGATACAGCCGTGGGATATGAGCCAGATGGGCGCCATCGAGAGGGCAATCCTTGCTTCCGATCTCGGCCTGAACCCCAGCAACGACGGCAAGCTGATCCGTGTGCCGATCCCCCCACTGACTGAAGAACGGCGGGTGTCCCTCGTCAAACATGTGCGGAAAGTTGCCGAGGAGCATCGAACCGCTGTTCGAAACGTGCGCCGCGACGCCAAAGATCATCTCAGGAAGATGGTGAAGGAGAAGGAAATCTCCGAAGACGAGGAGCGCAGGGCGCTGGACGAAATCCAGAAACTGACGGATGAGTACATCGAGAAGATCGATGAGCTGAGTCGGTTGAAAGAAGCCGAGATTCTTCAGGGTTGACGGGGGGAAATACAGTCCCAGGCATGGACGATCTGCGCGGGCCGGATACCCGTTAGTGCGGGTGGGTAAGAAGCCGGTATCCGCGGGTAGATTTGCCGGGGGTTCCCGCGGCAGCAAGAGGATTCTTCTTCCGGGCAAAGCCTCCTTCAGAGGGGAGTGGTTCGAGAGGTCTGGTATAATCCTCCATCGGGTTGCGCCGGTTTCATTCCGTGAGCGCTTCTGGACTCGGCAGACCTGTAACAATGCACGACGTTGTTTCTGAACCGGGATGTGAGGGCACGAATCCAAGCGGCCTCGCGGGACTTCGCGTGTGGGTACGTGACGTTGTCTTCGCGATCCTGACTGCGGTGCTTCTCGTCGTTTTTGTAATCCAGCCCGTGCGCGTCGAGGGGACCAGCATGGAGCCTCGTCTGCACGATCAGGAGAGAATTTTCGTAAACAAGTTCATTTATCGGTTTGAGGAGATCCAGCGGGGTGACGTCGTGGTGTTCTGGTACCCAAGAGACCCGAACAAATCGTTCATCAAGCGTGTGGTCGGTTTGCCCGGAGAGAGGGTCTTGATCCGCGATGGCCGGGTTTACGTCGACGACGTAAGCCTCGACGAGCCCTATGTTCCTCCGCAATTCCTGGACTCCGCTTCGTACGGCCCCGTCGTTGTTCCCCCGAAGAGCTACTTTGTTCTCGGAGATCACAGAAATTCCAGCAACGACAGCCGTTCCTGGGGCTGTGTGCCGCGGGAATACATCTTTGGCAAAGCCGTGTTTCGCTACTGGCCTGTCAGTAGGTTAGGCTTAATCGAATAGAAGAAATGACGGGATCCCGATGACGTCTATTAGAAAGAACGCTGTACTGTATCTGGAGAGTGGAAGTTTATACAAGGGAGTTTCTTTCGGAGCGGAAGGAGAAGCTCTCGGCGAGGTGGTGTTCAACACCGCTATGACCGGTTATCAGGAGATTCTTACGGATCCTTCGTATGCTGGTCAGATTGTGGTGATGACACATCCTGAAATCGGCAACTACGGAACCAACCGCGAGGACACAGAGTCACGCCAGCCCTTTGTGCGGGGATTTGTCGTTCGAGAATGCAGCCGAATTCACAGTAATTGGCGAGCCGAACAGGCTCTGTCTGATTACCTGTCGGCGTACGGCATATGCGGAATCTCGGAGATTGACACCCGAAGCTTGGTACGGGAAATCCGGGAAGAAGGGGCGATGAGGGGAATCATTTCGACGGTCGAATTTGACCCCGATTCTCTGGCGGAGAAGGTAAGGCTCCATCCTCCGATGCAAGGCAGTGACTATGTTAAGCACGTCACCGTGGGGAAACCTTATTTGTGGCCGCGCAAAGAGGCCCGTTTTCGGGTGGTTGCTTACGACTACGGCATCAAGCGGAATATCCTCCGTTGTCTGGCCCAAAGAGACTGCGAGGTCATGGTGGTGCCGGCGTTCACGCCGGCGGACGAGGTTCTGGCTCAGGAACCCGATGGGGTTTTTCTCTCCAACGGTCCCGGTGATCCCGGACCGTTGGACTACGCGGCGGCGAATGTTCGGCGGATTTTGGGTCGCGTACCTGTTTTCGGTATTTGCCTGGGGCACCAAGTGTTGGCTCTCGCGCTGGGAGGCAGAACCTTCAAGCTGAAATTCGGTCACCACGGGGCTAATCACCCGGTTAAGAACCTACTTACCGGGAAAGTCGAGATCACCAGTCAGAATCACGGGTTCGCCGTGGACCCCGATTCTCTCAGTCCCTCGGCGGTGGAACTCACCCACTTGAACTTGAACGATTCCACGCTGGAAGGGTTGCGACATCGGCATATTCCGGCCTTCTCCGTGCAGTACCATCCTGAGGCCTCACCGGGACCGCACGATTCCTACTACCTGTTCGATCGGTTCGTTGACGAAATGGAGGCCTTTCGCCGATCCGGGCGCGGAAACCGAGGCGGTGCCAAAGCCACCGGTGATGGTACGTCTCCTGGCCGGTGACGAGAGTTGGGCCGGGGACTGCGGCCCCGGTTGGAAGGGAACCTACCGAGAGATTGTTATGCCGAGACGGGACGACATTCGGAAGATTTTGGTAATCGGGTCAGGTCCGATCGTTATCGGACAGGCGTGCGAATTTGACTATTCAGGTAGTCAGGCGTGCAAGGCGCTGCTGTCTGACGGGTACCAGGTAGTGTTGGTGAACTCCAACCCCGCCACCATCATGACCGATCCGGAGTTTGCCACGAGGACGTACGTGGAGCCGCTCACGGCGGAGTATGTGGCGGAGATTATTCGGCGAGACAGGCCGGACGCTCTTCTGCCGACGGTCGGCGGACAGACCGGCTTGAACCTCGCCGTGGAACTGGCGGAGGCGGGTGTTCTGGACGAATACGGGGTTCAGCTGATTGGGGCCAAGCTTCCGGCCATCAAGATCGCCGAGGACCGGGCGCTGTTTCGAGCAGCCATGGAAGGAATCGGACTGGAGGTTCCCCGCTCCCAGGTGGTGACCGATTTGAACCAGGCCGAAGCACTGCTGGACGAAGTAGGACTGCCTGCGGTGATCCGGCCGTCTTTCACGTTAGGAGGGACTGGCGGAGGCCTAGCCTTTAATGCGGAAGAATTCCGGGAGATCGTGACCAGAGGTCTGGCACTCTCTCCGATTCACGAGGTGATGGTGGAGGAGTCGGTTCTTGGATGGAAGGAATTTGAGCTGGAGGTGATGCGCGATCTCAACGATAACGTAGTCATCATCTGTTCCATCGAAAACTTTGATCCGATGGGTGTGCATACGGGCGACTCCATCACCGTCGCGCCGGCTCAGACGTTGACGGATCGGGAGTACCAGCAGCTGCGCGACGCGGCGATTCGCATCATTCGCAAGGTGGGGGTGGAGACGGGCGGATCGAACATCCAGTTTGCCGTTGATCCGAGCTGCGGCCGTTTTGTTGTGATCGAGATGAATCCCCGCGTCAGCCGCAGCTCGGCGCTTGCTTCCAAGGCGACCGGCTTTCCGATCGCCAAGATTGCCGCCAAGCTTGCCGTCGGGTATTCCCTGGACGAGCTTCCGAACGATATCACTCTCAAGACGCCGGCCTCCTTTGAACCGACTCTGGACTATGTGGTGGTGAAAATCCCCAAGTGGAATTTTGAAAAGTTCCCCGAGGCGGAACCTGTCTTGGGAACGCAGATGAAGTCCGTCGGCGAGGTGATGGCAATCGGCCGGACGTTTCGAGAGGCCTTCGGAAAGGCCGTTCGCTCGCTGGAAACAGGTAAGAGCTTGGCTGATGAAGTCGGGGGAAAGGAAGAACTCCGGGAGCATCTCGTACAGCCCAACCCGAGACGCCCCGCTTTTCTGCTTCGGGCTTTGCGGGAGGGATACCGGGTTGACGACCTTCACGCATTGACGAAGATCGATCGCTGGTTCTTGGACCAGCTCAAACAAGTTGTAGAGTGTGAATTGCGGATTGAGGGTCGGTTGCTTTCCAACTTAAGCCGGGAGGATATGCTTGGGGCCAAGCAGCAGGGACTCTCCGACTACCGACTGGCTCAACTGGTTCAGGGCGGTGGAAAACCTGTTTCCGAAATCGACGTCTGGAATCGACGCCGTGAGCTGGAGGTTCAATCCGTCTTCAAGTGTGTCGACACCTGCGCCGCCGAATTCGAGTCATACACGCCCTACCTTTATTCCACGTACGAACTGGAGGACGAAAGTCGCCCCACGAGTCGGCGGAAGATCATGATTCTGGGCAGTGGTCCGAACCGGATCGGCCAAGGTATCGAGTTCGACTATTGTTGTTGCCATGCCTCTTTTGCGTTGCGCGAGGAGGGATTCGAGACCATCATGGTCAACTGCAACCCGGAGACGGTCTCCACCGATTACGATACTTCGGATCGCCTGTACTTT
>JAPXNP010000099.1:0-6470 GCA_033811955.1 Acidobacteriota bacterium | reverse complement strand
AGTCGAGTATGCCCTTGCTCTTGACGAAGTCGCGGAAGATTCCCGACATGAACAGGCTGAAGTCACCAACTTGTTGGCGCAAGGCCCGCTCTTGCTTTAGGCTTGATCCGCCTCCCTCCGACTGCACCGCGATCTCCGTCAAGTAATCGACCAGGTAGGCCAAGCGCTGACGGTTGACGGAGCTCCAAGGGAATAAGTTTTCCGTTTTGGCGAATCGGACGAGCACTTCGGCCAAATAGTCCGCCAGTTCCGTGTGAATCCAACCCAGGTCTTCGAGACTGCGGTAGACGTGGTGGCGCATGAAGCGGGCCAACTCAGGCACGGAAACGGGACGTATTTTCCACTCATGCATGGCTCTCACCACAATTTGATGCCGCATTCGGCCGTGAAGTTCCAGGCCTTGGCCGATACTAGAAGCACTGCGACCCGGACGGATGGAAGATTTCATGACCTCCCGCCACACGATCACCTTTGTCGAAAGCAAGGTCTTCAAACCTTACCGGCTTCGCCCTGCGGGGCTGTGCGAAGAGACGGATTGCCGGGATCCTATCTGCCTCGCCGGCGGATTCCAGGATCTGTCTGGAAAATTTGCGTTTTCCGCAGCCTCATAGGGTGGGCGCCCCCGGAGCACTAAGTGATCCGGTGGGTACAGGATAGAGTTGTCGGGCCAGCCATGGGATCCGGCATATCGAGCTGTTTTCCCACAGCGGCCTTCCTCCTTGGGAAATGGGGGAGGCGTACCCGGTCAAGCAGACGGCCTAGGTTTGGAATGAGCGCTCCAGACGAGCCCTCTGCAATTCCGGGGAACGTAGCACTCTGGTGATCTGCGCGGCAAAAGTCTCTTGGACCGGGCGAGGTTTGCCACCATCTCTTTAAGCGCAGCTGCTCAACCGCAGGTCGGACCCCAAGAGTCGGCGAACCTTCGAGACCAGCCGCTCTGGAGGCGGTGGGTATGCGAGGAAGGCTTCCCTCGAAGGGTTTTGAGCATCGTCCTGCGTGAGGAGCAGAAGGCGTCCTTGGGGAAAGTGCTGCTTCCATTGCACCGGCTCCACGTCGGGGAAGCAGGCAGGAGGAATGACCACGATTTCGACCGCTTCGAGATCCCGATCGAGAAGGTGCAGTTCCTGAAGCGATCCACAGGACAGTACGCGGAAGCCGGCAAACTCCAAAAACTTCCGGTATCGCCGGCGCCAAGTGGGATCCGGCAGAAGAAGCAGGATGGTGCTGGGGGACTCCAACTCTTCAGCGCCTGGTTGTCTCGGCCTGGTCATCATCGCCTCACAGCTATTCTGGTAGCAAACGGTACCACGCCGTGGTGACGTTGCTCACGGATCGGGCCGTAGTGGTTTGGGGCGAAGATGTGCATCCGGAGACTCGCGCGAGCCGGCCGTCGTCTCTTCGACCGGTCATGCCTGTTCCGGACACAACATTGCGTCTCCGGTTCTTAAGGTGAAAAACGGAGATGAATTCCAGAACCGGTCGGTTTGACAGGATGATGAACCCTGGAGTAAAAGCTCCAAGTTAACCGGGTCTGAGCTGGTTGCAAATCTCGGAAGAATCTTGGGCGGGAGGTGTCGGCCATGTTGCTGAGAAGAGTCGTGAGTTGGGCGATGGTGTTGGCCGCTGTCGGCGTAGGGTGGGCTTGCCGGCAGGAGCGACCACCCGGAATGCGAAGTCTCACGTTGGATGAACTGGAGGACAAGGTCCGGGGGGGATGGGCCGGGCAGATGATCGGTGTCAGCTACGGTGCTCCTACCGAGTTTCGCTACCAGGGTCGAATCATTCCCATGGACGAAGTGCCGTCCTGGTCGTCGGAGAGCCTGAAGAACGCCATCCACCAGGATGATCTTTACGTCGAGATGACGCTGGCCGAGGTCCTGGACGATGTGGGACTGGATGCGACGACCGAAGACTTTGGAATGAAGTTCCGAGAGTCGAAGTACCCGCTTTGGCATGCCAATCTGGCGGCACGTCGGTCCCTACGCCGGGGTGTGCCGGCTTCCGTGTCGGGCACTCCCGCCTATAACATTCACGCCAACGATATCGATTTTCAAATCGAGTCGGATTTCATCGGTCTCATGAGTCCCGGACTGCCTCAGTTCTCCAACGACCTTTGCTTGCGGGTGGGGCGGGTCATGAACTACGGAGACGGGATCCTGGGAGGGGTCTTCGTGGCAAGCATGTACTCTGCGGCTTTCTTCGAACATGACATGCGTCGGATCGTGGAAGCGGGGTTGGCCAATCTTCCGCCGGCGAGTCCCTACGCGCAGGTGATTCGTGACGTACTGCAGTGGCATACGGAGCATCCGGACGATTGGCAAAGGGTGTGGCGGTTTATCGGCGATAAATGGGACAAAGGAGATCCCTGCCCTGACGGGGCGCTAACCCCGTTCAACATCGATGCCAAGCTCAACGGCTCTTACATAGCTTTAGGACTCCTGTATGGAGCGGGTGACTTCGCCCGGACCCTGGAGATCGCTACCCGTGCCGGCCAGGATTCGGACTGCAATCCTTCCAATGCGGCAGGCATTCTAGGGGTGGTGCTTGGCTTCTCCGGTATTCCCGATGAGTGGAAAGAGGGGCTTACCGAGATTTCCCGGGAGAAGTTTTCGTTTACCAGGTACTCACTGGAAGATATTGTGGGCAGCACGGTGAAGCGGGCTGTCGAGGCGGTGGAGCGGACCGGAGGCTACCGGGAAGGGGACGAGGTTTGGGTCAAGATACAGGACCCGATCCACGTAGACCTCCCCTTGTGGACCGACTACGGGGTGCCCGAGGAGAGAGTTGGTGTCGGTGAGGATCGATGGCGTTGGAAAGGCCGATGGCAACTGTTGCGGGAGGACGAGCGAAGTCGTCGGGTTGTTGGGCGTCGGGCGGAGGCGGCCGGTGCCTCGGCGGAGATCGAATTTGAAGGATCCGGTGCGATTGTGGTGGGGAACCTGTTGCCCGATGGTGGGAAAGCCGACATCTACCTGGATGGCTCGTTGGTGGCTACGGTCGATGTGAACTCCGATGAGGACTCACCGAAGCGAGACGCCGTCTGGTTCCAGTTAGGCCTGCCCCTTGCGCAGCATACCCTTCGCTTGGAGGTCCGCGGCGAACCCTACGGGGATTCGCAGGGTACCGCCGTGGAGATCACCGATCTGGTTGTATTCCGCTAGAAGAAGGAGGAAAGGCAATCAATGAGTCTACATCCGCTGGCCGGCAAGCCGGCTCCTGCGAACATGCTCAAGAATATTCCGAGGCTGGTGGCCGAGTACTTCGCCGTCCGACCGGATCCGAAGGACGTCCTTCAGCGGGTCAGTTTCGGGACCTCCGGACATCGCGGATCGGCGGAGTCGGGTACGTTTAACGAAGAGCATATCTTGGCGGTCAGCCAGGCGGTTTGTGACTACCGCAAGTTTCGGGGCTTCGAAGGTCCGCTTTTCCTTGGCAAGGATACCCATGCTTTGTCTGAGCCGGCGTTTGTGACCGCGCTGGAGGTGATGACGGCCAACGGTGTCGAGGTCGTGGTGGATGCCGATTTGGGTTTTACTCCGACACCCGTGATTTCCCACGCCGTTCTGACCTTCAACCGCCAAAATCCCGGACTTCGTGCCGACGGCGTGGTTCTGACTCCCTCCCACAATCCTCCCGAGGACGGCGGTTTTAAGTACAACCCGCCCCACGGAGGACCGGCCGAGGCGGAGGTGACGCGATGGATCCAGGACCGAGCCAACCGGCTGCTGGAAGCCGGCAACCGCGAAGTGATCCGTCTCTCGTACCGCAAAGCTTTGGACCGGGTTCTTCGCGCGGACTACGTACGATCCTATGTGAGCGATCTGGAGAATGTGGTCCGGCTGAACCGGATTCGTGAAGAAGGTGTGCGGATAGGAGTGGATCCCATGGGAGGAGCCGGTACAGCTTACTGGGACCCCATCGCGGATCGCTACCGGCTGGATATTACCGTTGTGAACCGTGTGGTGGATCCTTCGTTTCGGTTCATGACTCTTGATTGGGACGGCAAGATCCGGATGGACTGTTCGTCACCCTACGCCATGGCCGGGTTGATCGGGCTGAAGGATCACTTCCAGGTTGCCTGCGGAAACGACACCGACAATGATCGTCACGGCATCGTCACCCCGGCGGGGGGCTTACTGAATCCGAACCATTTCTTGGCGGTCTCCGTGTGGTACTTGTTCCTCCATCGCCCTCACTGGTCCCCGGAAGGGGCAGTCGGCAAGACGTTGGTGAGCAGCAGCATTTTGGACCGCGTAGCGGAACGGTTGGGGCGGCGGCTCTACGAAGTTCCGGTCGGCTTCAAGTGGTTCGTTTCGGGGCTGCTGGAAGGGCGACTCGGCTTCGGAGGTGAGGAAAGCGCCGGGGCTTCGTTCCTGCGCATGGACGGCACGGCTTGGACCACCGACAAGGACGGATTCATTATGGATTTACTGGCTGCCGAGATTATTGCCGAGACCGGGCGGGATCCGGCGGAGATATACCGGGAGTTGACGGCTGAACTCGGCGAACCGGTGTATCGGCGGGTCGATCGGCCAGCTAATCCGGTCCAGAAACAACTCTTGGCACAACTGCGCCCGGAAGACATCTCTGCCACCGAACTGGCCGGTGAACCGATCCTTGCCAAGTTGACGCGTGCCCCGGGAAACCAAGCTGAGATCGGCGGAATCAAGGTGGTCGCGGCGAACGGCTGGTTTGCAGCCCGTCCTTCCGGCACCGAGGATGTCTATAAGTTGTACCTTGAGAGCTTCTTAGGTGTTGAGCATTTGCAGCAGATTCAGCGTCAGGCGGAAGAACTCATCCAACGGGTATTCGAGGGCGCGAAGAGCTAGGCCTTCGGCCTCTGATGATTTCCGAACTCGTGTCTGGTCTTCGACTTGGTGGAAGAAGCCGGTCGGATGGGGTACACGTTCCCTCTCTCACAGACGTTGTGTCACCCGATGTTCCATGGACGAGCTTATATGTGTGGCTCTCGTCGCGGTTTTGGTAGGTGGCGGAAGTTCGGCGGGCTCCGCTAGGGTACGGTGCCTGGTTGCAAGCGGCGAAGAGAGAGGAAACGCAACGGCCGGAACTGGTTTTTGACCCGTGGCACTCAAGACAGGCCGGAGGGCCGGTCCGCAAGTCTTCGAGCCGGCCTCGTATGTTGGATTGCCGAAGACGAAGACCACCAGACGCCCAAAAGCTCGTTTTCGCCGGCGGTGAGTGGAGGCGTATCTACGGCTCCGTGGCAGGGTCTTGCGGTGTAGCAGGCTTTGGTAAGCCTTACCGGGAAAAGGGCTCCTCCTCCACAATGGTCCTCCATTCATCAAGGAGTTCCTCGCCCCCGCCCAGCGTTTCCAGAAATCTCGAATCCAGTGTGAGGTGAAGGGTGCCGAGCTCGTCGTTGCGCTGGTGTTCCAAGAAGTCCAAAACATGAATGATGGCCGCGAGGGTGTGGTTGGTCTGCTCGATTGCCGCCGCATCATGATGCCAGCGGACACCCTCGATTACCGGGGAAGGAAGTTGCCAACGATCGAATAGGTAGGCGGCCACCTCAGCGTGATCGAACCCGAAAACTTCTCGCTCGGCCTGAAACGGGGCAAGCTCGCCGAATTCGATCTTGGACGTAACTACTGCGTAATTCTTGGGTTGCTGATCCGCCATCAGGAGCTTACCCACGTCATGGAGAAATGCGGCGGTGGTCAAATGATCCACGCTGTCGCGCTTCAGGCGAAGATGGGTTCCCAGCCTGCGAGCCATTCCGGAACAATTCATGCTGTGGCGCCACAATCCGGCGACCGCCAGCCCAACCAGTTTCCGCGGTTCAAACATGGCAAAGACCGAGGCCGACAAAGCGAGAGCTCGGATTGTCTCTAATCCCAGCAGTAGCACCGCCCGCTCGACGTTGCTGATCTGACGACTTAGTCCGAAGTAGGCGGAATTGGCGATCTGTAGAATCTTAGTCGTCAGGCCCAAGTCTTGCACAATGATGTGACTCACTCGGCTCGGAGACACGTCGCCCGAGGCCAGTTCTTCCGTCAATTGCAGGTAGAGCGAGGGCAGGCTGGGGAGCGTGCCCACTTTCCGGAGAAATTCTTCCACTGACGGAGCGGAAGGCCCTCCCTTCTCGGGACCGGGTTGCCTGCTTTCCTCGGGAACATTGTTCATCGTGCATCCGCTCCATGCCGTGCCGAACGATACTGTCACCAACCGACCGACGGCGGCTCGGTCCCGTATTTTAGGGGAACCGCCGAACGGACCGAGTTTAGCTGGAAGCAATCTCGAAGGAAAGCCGGGGATTGCCGTCTAGGGAAGCCGTGGTTGGGGTGTTGAACTTTGCTCTCAAGGAGCCGACTAGAACGAGGCCTTCGACCGGTCCATCTCAGAAGGGGTCAGGCCGCGGCGAGAGGGGGGAAGGACTGGAACATGCGTCTCTTTCGCTTCGAATCCGTTCGTTGAAAGGCCTTCATACTACTCTTTGGAAGACGTGACAT
>JAPXNP010000098.1:2538-6514 GCA_033811955.1 Acidobacteriota bacterium | reverse complement strand
GTCGGGTACGGCAAAAAGAAGCCCGATCTTCCGGCGAAGAGCGGCGGCCGTCTTCTTGGTGAGAGGTTGACCGTCCAGGCGAACGGTGCCGGAGAAGGGGAGCAGTCCGGCGACGGCCAGCAGCAGAGTGGTCTTGCCTGCACCGTTCCAGCCGAGTACGGCCGTGCGTTCTCCGGGGCGAAGGATAAGCGACCGGACCTTGAGTGCCGGCCGTCTCAGATCGGGGTACTGAGCGGTCAGGTTTTCGACTTCCAGGGTCGCTACGTCAGGTTTCGTTTCCATCACCGGAGCCACGGCAGAGTGCACCAGAAAATCGTAAGTGCAACATGCACATAGTCTTGGAACCTTATCTGGCTTTCTTGCAGGGGATGTAGGTCCGCCTCCCAACCGCGCGCCAGCATTGCCAAGTGAACGCGCTCGGCTTTCGCCGCCAACCGCAGAAGCCATGTCTGTGGTAACGCGGACAACAGGAGTAGAGATTCTCTGCGACAGCCAGGCCGCCGGATGCGAACGGCGGTCGCCAGACGTCCGGTTTCGTCCCACAGGCTGCCGGCTTGGCAGATGATTTGGACAACACCTGCGGCGGCCCAACGAGGGACTCTGAGGCCCGTTAGAGCGGTGACCAGACTTGAAGGGGTGAACGATCCCAACCATGTTACAGCGATGAGAGCCGTCATTGCGCCTTTCAGTATCAAATCGAGGCTTCTCGCAAGCGGATTCGAGGCAGCCGTTCCGACAAGACCGCACCCGGCGGGAAGCAAGGTCAGCGCGAATCCTCCTGAAGCTGCGGCTCCCACAAGAGCGGCCGCCAATGCAAAGCCTCGCCGAGGTCGTAGGATCAGGGTGCATGCCAAGATCGTCGTTACTCCCCAGACCGTGGCGGAGCGCTGCGTGTAGTCCAAGGCAGTGACGGAGGCCAACAGCAGTACACCGATGAGTAGCCGGGTTTCCGGTGCAAGGTGAGCGAGTCCCGAGGTGGAACCCCAAAGTTCCATCAGGGAGTACTTAGTCATTCCCGGACTCCTTCCGAGCAAAGACAAGGTATTGTCGCTCATCCTCGCAGCAGGTTTCGATGAAAAACCCCGCCCGTTCGAGGCGACCAGCCAAAACTTGGGCGGGGGGAAGCATGTCGTGGGCTATCGGCGGGCCGGCCAACTGATGGATGAGATTGACCTCATTCCGGCTCAACGAATGCCAAATATAGAGGTGGCCTCTCGAGACGAGCAGACGTGCCAACTCGATTTCGAGTTGAGTGAGGTGGTCGAGGTGAGGCCAGGTAGAGTAGCAGAAGATATGTTCGAACGAATTGTCGGGAAAGGGAAGTCGGGCGGCGTCCGCCTGAATCAGTAAGACGTGCCGACACCCAGGCACCTTTTTGCGGACTCGAAGTAGCATCCCGCGGGAAACATCGACGGCCGCCAAGCGGCAACCGGTAGGAGCCAGGTCGCTCAGGATTCGAGTTAGGTTGCCTGTTCCACAACCCAGGTCGAGAATTCGCTCACCCGGCTTGAGGGGCAAGACATGGATCTGCTCGGAGAGTCGTCGGGCGAGCTCCTCGCGATTCACATTTCGGTCCCACTCCTCGGCCAGCCGATCAAAATAGGCATAACGTGACTGATCGAGCGAAGCATCCCGCGGCCCTGCCATCTCAGTCTCCTACGTCGGCGGAAAGACTTGAGACTCTAAGTCGGTTGACCACCGGCGGGACCACGATACAGATCAAGACAACGCCGGGCCAACCTGAGAAGAGGGATAGCACAGCAAGAAACTCCGCGGGCAGATCCATCCAGAGGGCCGTGAACCACACAAGAGCCACATAGAGAAAGCGACCGAACACCGTGGTCCCAAGAAGAATCGGTAAGGCTCGCAGCTCTGGTCGGAGCTTTGCAAGATACGACGTGAGTCCCACGGTAACGAATAGCTCCACCGACATCCAGAAGGCTACCGGCGGGTAAATCGGCGGCATCCCGGTGAGGAAAGCCGAGACCCAGGGGATCACCATAGCCGTCAGGGCGGCGGGCGCCGGACGGACCAGGAATGCCAAAGCGAACAACGGCAAGTACATGGGCAGGAACCAGCGCCCCAGCTGGAGTACATGGAAGAGCACGGGGAGTAGGAGAGCCCCCGCTCCGAAAACAGAGCAGTACGCGGTTTCACGCGAACTAAGCTTCACGAAACCGTCGACGTCGTAGGTAACGTTCAACAGGAGGTCTGAGCTCTCTAGCTTCTTTACCGATCGCGTCGTGTTTGGGACCATCTCCATCGGAGACCTCCGAACCAAGTGCGTCCGGGCATCGGATAGCCGGGCCGGTACTCATACTCGGTATTTGTCAGGTTTTCGATTGCAAAGAACAGCTCCACGGGAGCCGCGGGCAAAACGACAAGTTGGCAGTTCGCCAGAAGGAAAGCATCCACCGCCGCTTGGATCCCGGTGGTGCGAGGATTCAACACGTGACGGCGGTCCGTCCATTGGACGTCCCCGTGAAGGCGAAGGCTTTCCAAAGGAAGCCACGAAACGCCTCCGGTCCAACTCCACCGCGGTGCATTGGGCAGATCTCCAGGCTCAGGATTAAGAAAGGTCCATCCCCCAAATAGCACTAGAGACGGTTGGGGAACGGCCTCAACGGTTACTTCAGCGCCCGTGATACGGTAAGAGCCCAAGTTCGCGAACTGCGGCGGAGGCGGCGGGGGAGGTACGAACCGCACGGCATCTCGAACGTCGTCGTGAAACAGCGAAACTCCCCATCGGATGCCGGAGTGTAAGGCGTGGAGAAAGCCCACTTCGTAGTGGTCAAGTATTTCAGGGCGTAGCTCTCGATATGCTTCACCCCGGCCCCATGATGCGTAGTTGACGGCGGCCCAAACCCCTGGCAGGTTGAAGGAGTGGGCGTAGTCGACATATCCGGTGAAGGAAGCCCGTTCGAAAGTCAAACCGGCCTGGGGTGCCCAGTCGCCTCCGAAATCTCGCGAGCGGTTGTAGCGCACGCCAAAAGAAGGAGTCAACCGCCAACCACGGGTCCACGTATGGCTGACCATAACGTAGGGAGCGAGATCGCGGAAGCGGAACTTGCCGGGGACGGGAGTCGTTCCGGGCCGAACTTCCCTGGATTTTCCACCATAGGAGTCCACGTCCAGACCGAAAAGAAACTCGCCCGCATCCCAGAGACGTGTAGACTCACGGACCCGAAATCCGAAGTTGTCGTAGTCAGTGAGGGACCGGAAGGACGTTCCATCCCACTGGAGCCAGTCAATGGCCCCGTTGTCCCAGTAGAAACCGTAAGTCCCTTCCCATCGATTTGTTCGCCGCTCCAGGCGAAAGACCATAAACTCGTCGTCAGTCCGAAAGGCGGGGACATCGCCCCGCGCCGGACCACCGACCGGTCCGGGATCTTGGGCCCAACCGTTGGCGTGGTCAAGGTAGGAGACCAGACGCCACGTGGGACTGAGGTCATATACAAGGGCGGCACCGGCGGACCAGCTTTGTCCTCCCGAGTCCGACCTATGGCCTCCGCTTCTGCGGAAGCCGGCACTGAGAGAGAGACTGTAGCCGGTCCCTCCCGCCACCGCCTGGACGCGCTGAAGCCAAGTGCCATGTTCTCCTGCAGCCGACTCGGCCGCCAGGCTCCATCCGGCTGTCGCCGGGGCAAACGGGTCGATCTCCAATGTCGCGAAGCTCCCGCCACCGAATAGAACCGGCTGGGCACTCTTGTAAATGCGGATTCTGTGGGCGCTTTCGATCCCGTAGTGATCCAGCAAGGGGTGAGACCACACCCCGACGAAGCGTGGCGCCCCCGCCACCAAAACGGTAAGCTCCGATCCTGGACGCCCCGAACCATGGCCCCGGACGAAGACCGCACCTCCGTCCGCGCCCCCATAGCTCCCCACTAAGTTGTACCGAGAGATGGTCACACCGGGCACACGACGGACGGCGGTGGCGAGGTCGTAGGCATTCAAGTCCCGAATCTGGTCTTGTGAA
>JAPXNP010000098.1:0-2528 GCA_033811955.1 Acidobacteriota bacterium | reverse complement strand
GTGAAACCGTGGTGATCAGGGATCCGTAGCGGTCTATCTCGTTGCCTTCCTGCACTGGTGCGGTGACGTTGATCCGATACACGGGGGTAGGAAGCTTGCCGCTGAGGGCCCGTGAGGATGCGTCGTCGGACGGGGTCTTTTGAGTGGTAGCGCTGTCCTGCGGTTCCGGTGCGTCTTCTTCCTGCTCCAGCTCTGCGGCCGGTGGAGAAGTTCCGACAACATCGTGAGATCGAACAAGGCCCACGGTCGTGAGCCAGAAGAAGAAAAGAAGGCTTAACGAGGTACGGCGTGAACCGAGGCGGCCCAGCCACCATGCCCGCAAAGAGAAATGCCGCACTCCATTCGGTTTCGCACCAAAGCTCTTCATCTCGCGTAGAGGGCTTAGTATTACAAGTCTTCAGTAAGTAATACAGAGGAAGGCAGGTTACTATGGCGGGTTGGGAGGGTCAAGCCTGGGCGGTCTACCCCCCCAATTCGCGCGATTCGCGAGGTAGGCGAAATTGGCCTGATTCGTCAAATCTGCGTGGCTCGCGTTTCACCTCCGAGCGTTTCGGCAACAGCCTTCGAGCCGGGGGATTGCAGAGGCGGTTGACCCGGAGGGGAAGTTCGGTGACCGAAAGGAATCAGCTATGAGGCATACTGCCGGCGCAGCGCGCGGATGCGGCGCAGGCAAGATTTGGTTCGGCAATCGGAGCAGAAATCGAAGTTCGCATCGAAATAATGGATCTTAGGGGGACCGGCGGCCAAGACCCCGGTTACAGATTTGATGGGGTCCATCAGGCAGCTCTCATTCAGACGAATCCCGATGCGCTGAGGGCGAAGAAGGAGGAAGAGACGGCGCTGCGCCTCCAGCTTCCACCCGCAGTAGCCCGGACTATAACCGAGGACGGCAACGGGATTTTCCGCCGACTGCGGCTTAAGCCGCTGAGAGAACAAAGAGACGGCCTTCCCGCCCGAGGCATCGGCCATCGAGGAAGCAATAGCGTCCAGGAAAAAGCCGCGAGGATAGTCGCCGGCCTCGAAATGTCTCCGGATGCGCGAGCAGATCTCTTGTCCGAGAGTCGCAGCGTACAAGGCGAACCGCGTCGCCCCACGAAACACCTGTTCGAGGGGCGACGGAGATTGATGGAGACCGGGAGTCCAGAATAATCCGTTGAGTGCTTCCTCTTCGACCTCTTGAATGAGCATTTTTGGGTGGGCCGATTGAGCGGCTTCGTCGAGCGCAGCCGCAAGAGCCTCCAGTGCCTCCTCCGATAAACGTTCTTCGTTGGCGACGGCCAGGTTGCGGAGCAGGTCGTCCATCGTCGGCAACAGGTCTTCCGGGGGTACCTCTACGAACAGTTCTGCGGTGTCGTTCAAGTCAGTCGCGGTGGGAGTTGTGGGGTGTGTTTCGCGTGTCATGTCTTCCTCTCGTTGCAAGAGCGCGATCCTTTCATTCTTCGATCATTGTAGCCTTCGCATTTTCTCGTGCGAAAAGGAAGTCTTCGGCACCGGGCACGCCTGTACATTCAAGGATATATCACCTCCGGCCGGGGGCTTGCGGAGGAGTGACGGGGGCGGTTTTGGCAATATTGAGATCGGCCCGTTACCAGAGAGCTGTTCAGTGCGGTTGACGGAGGCCGACCCACTTCGGAGAGCGGAACCGTCGTACCGACCGACGACGAAGACTCCGATTTCCCGGTATTGCCCTGATTCCTAGTCGCAACTTGATGAGAGTCGTAACATCTGGAAAGGGGAAATGGGAAGCAGATTGATCCGGCGGATGTTGATCTTTGCGGCGTGTGTCTGGAGCGGTTGCCTGCTGTTGGAAGCTCAGGCGACACCGGTCATTCACCTTCTGTTCACGGGCGACGTGCAAGGAAGTTTTGAACCCTGCGGTTGCGCGGGCGGGCCGACCGGGGGCCTCGCCCGTTGGGCGGGATATGCGCGCAGCTTGATTGAGACCGAATCGGGAGCCGTCGTGCACGTCGATGCAGGGAACTACTTCGCCCCCGCCGGAGCCGAGGCCGACAGAATCAACCGGTTGATGCTGGAGAGTCTTCAGCGACTACCCGTCGCGGTTCTCAATTTGGGTGCCGACGATGCCTATTGGTGGAAAACGTGGAACGGCGAGTTTCCCGATTCGACCCAGGTGGTGGCTGCCAACTTGGTTCCCCGGCGAAGCGGACTGCCTACTCCGAAACCTTACGCCGTAGTGGAGCAGGCCATCCCCGGACAGCCGGGTATGACCTTTCGTATAGGATTTATCGGACTGGTGGACCCGCTTTTGGTGAAGCCGATTTCAGGCTTTCAGGGAACCGATCCGGTTGTCGCCGTCGATCGGGTCAAGAAGGAACTCCAAGGGAAAGTGGACTGGATTGTGGTTCTTGTGGACACTATCCGGCCGGGCTTGAATCCCCCGCCGCAGTCGCTGCTTGGGCGGTTGTTGTCGGCTCATCCGGACATCGACCTTGTCATCACGACGGAGAAGCGGTTTGTGAAATACGAACCCGTTTATGTGGGTCGTACCTTGCTTCTTTCCTCCATCG
>JAPXNP010000097.1:0-6533 GCA_033811955.1 Acidobacteriota bacterium | reverse complement strand
AAGATCCAACGGATCGGCTTCCAGCCAACGAGGATCGCAGGGTGCCGGGCCCCACTGCACGCGGCGGCCGTTGACGCGGAGTAGGTACCGACTGTCCGCCAGGATCCACCCGCGAGCCGCACGGGGCGGGGCCGGGAGCTCAAATTCACGCCGCAGCAAGACGAAGCTGTTGTGAAGAAAGCGTCCGAAGGGATACCAAATCCAGCGGGCGGGAGAAAAATCCAACAGCTCTCGACAAGAGGTTTCCTCCGGTGACGGATTACCTCCAGGTCCGCCGGTTACCAAACCGGCGCGGCGTACCCACCAGGGGGCGGTTCCGGTCGAGGCTAGGAAACCTCGGCGTGTCAGGTTCCAGCCCGACGAACTCGAGTGTAAGGGTTTTCGTTTCATCTTGCCGACTCCTCTCTCTTGACTTCGGTCACCCCGGCATGCCCCAAGGATGGCAGACCCCCGGGAGACGCACAAGGCACCGACCTTGCCCCTGATGCGGAGAAGGAGCCGGGTGAGTTCGGAAGTTCAGCGCTTCACGGTGGCCGTTTTCCTTTTGTGGAGAATTCCGCCCCGGGATGTTAAATAGCTATGTTATGAACCTGTCACGCCTGTTTCCTGCAGTCCTGTTCGCAAGCATGCTGAGTATCTGCCCGGCGGTATCGGCCGGATCGGAAGTCCGCATTTGGGAAGAAGATGTGGTCCTCCCGACGTATCGCTTGGATCCGCCTGATCCGAACCCCATGTTCTATCGGCACGAAGCCTACCAAGGTGCCCAGAAGCGCATTTATCCTTACCCCTTTCAGGAGCACGTAACCAATATCCGCGAGGAGAAGAGCTACCGCTTCGTTTTCCTGGAAAACGAGTATGTGCGCCTGAGCGTGCTACCCGAACTGGGCGGCCGCATATTCTCGGCGCTGGACAAGACCAACGGCTACGACTTCTTTTACCGGCAGAGCGTCATCAAGCCGGCCCTCATCGGCATGCTGGGCGCCTGGATCTCCGGAGGCGTCGAGTGGTGTGTGTTCCACCACCATCGGAATACGACGTTCATGCCCGTCGATTACTATCTGGCCGAAAACCCCGACGGGAGCAAGACCGTCTGGATCGGTGAGACGGAGCGACGCCATCGCATGCACTGGGTCATCGGTGTCACGCTCCACCCGGGCCGGTCTTACGTCGAAACCACCGTAAAGCTTTTCAACCGGACCCCTTTCAGTCATTCCATGCTCTATTGGGCGAACGTAGCCGTGCACGCCAACGATCAGTACCAAGTCGTTTTCCCGCCCAGTGTCCGTATCGCCACGTACCATGCCAAGACCGACTTCATCCACTGGCCTATCGGTGACACCGTCTACCGGGGGGTGGATTACCGCGGCGTCGACTTGAGCTGGTGGAAAAATCACCCCGAGCCGAACTCCTTCTTTGCCTGGAGGCTGGCGGAAGACTTCATGGGTGGTTACGACCACGGCAGACGGGCCGGCGTGGTTCACGTCGGTAACCACCACCTCGTCTCGGGAGCCAAACTGTGGGAGTGGGGGCCCGGTCCCCGCGGTCGCGTTTGGGACAGGCTCCTGACCGACACGGACGGTCCTTACGCCGAGCTGATGGTGGGCGCCTATTCGGACAACCAGCCGGACTACAGCTGGACGGCTCCCACCGAAACGCGGATTTTTCGGCACTATTGGTACCCGGTTCATGACATCGGCGGCTTCAAGCGCGCGAACCGGGACGTCGCCGTGAACCTGGAAGTAGGCGACGACGGCGTCCTGGTGGGAGTTCACCCGACTCGCCCGTTTCCGAACGCTCGCGTCACCTTGTACAGGAACGGGAAGCTATGGTTGGAGGAGAGCGGCGACCTAAGTCCGGCTCGGCCGTTCGTCAAGCGCCTCGCCCCGGACAGCCCGCCGGCTGCAAGTGACCTTAGGCTGGTCGTTACCGACAGCGACGGCAAAACCGTCATCGAGTACGCTCCCCGGCCCGAGAGCCCGCCTCCGCCGTTGCCCGCTCCGGTGAGTCCCCCCGTGCCGCCGGAACAGATCCCCAATAACGAGGAACTCTACCTGACCGGACTACGCCTGTTGCAGCTGTACAACCCGGTTCTTGATCCTTTCGAGTACTTCTCGGAGGTCCTACGGCGAGATCCCGACGATACCCGCACCAACACGATCGTGGGGATCGAGCTGGCTCGCCAAGGACGGTACTCGGAAGCCGAGGAGCACCTTGACCGCGCTCACCGGCGTTTGTCGGCCGAGTACATCCGTCCGCGTGACATGGAGGCGGCTTACTACTTGGCGTGGGTGAAGCGGGAGCTGGGAAAGACGGAGGAAGCTTACGATCTCTTCTACCAGGCGACGTGGGACCTGGCGTGGCGGGCCGCGGCTTATCAACAGCTGGCCGAGATCTCGTCCCTGGAAGGTCAATGGGACAGAGCTTTGGCCGAGATCGACCGCTCTCTCGCCGCCAATTCTGAGAACACTCGGGCTCGTGGGTACCGGGCGGCCTTTCTCCGGCACCTGGGACGTTTGGAAGAAGCACCGGAAGAAGCCGGTCGCACTGCGGCCCAGGATCCCCTGGACTTCTTCGCCCGAAACGAGTGGGTCCTCGCTTCTCCCGAGGCCGATCGGCCGGGGCGTCTCGCTGAACTCTCCCGATTGATGCGTGACGAAGCGGAGTCCTACCTCGAGCTCGCCATGGACTATGTGCGCCTGGGGATGTGGCGCGAGGCGTCCGACGTGCTGCAGCGTCCGCTGTCCCGGGAAGGTTCGTTTGGCGCCGGATACCCCATGGTGTTCTACCACCTGGCTTGGCTGTCGTCGCAGATGGGAGAAGAGCGGGACTCGGAGGCTTGGCTGCGTCGGGCGGCGGAAGCTTCTCCCGACTATTGCTTCCCGTTCCGACTGGAGTCGATTCGTGTCCTTCGTTGGGCGGTCGCTCGGAATCCGCGCGACGCCCGGGCCCACCACTATTTGGGCAACGCTCTGTTCGAGAAGCAGCCCGAGGCGGCCATTCAGGCCTGGGAGACCGCTCGCGAGCTGGATCCGGCCTTCGCCGCGACCCATCGCAATTTAGGTTGGGCGTACTACTACCATCGGAAGGACACCCGGTCCGCCGTCGCGGCCTACGAGGAGGCCGTGGCGAGGAATCCGCAGGATTCGCGTTTTTTTCAAGAGTTGGATCAGCTGTACGAATTGGCCAACGCCGATCCCGAAAAGCGGCTAGCCTTGCTTGAGGAACATCGTGAGACGGTCGTTCGTCGGAACGGCAGTCTGCTGCGCCTCATCCGGGCGCAAATCGCGGCGGGTCGCTTTTTGCCTGCGGTTGAGTTGCTGGAAAGCAGATTTTTCCACGTCCAAGAGGGGGCCGAGGACATTCATGATCTTTTCGCCGACGCCCACTTGCTGGCGGGTTTACAACTTCTTGGGCAAGGAGAGCGTGAGGCCGCACTGCAACACTTCCTGCGGTCGGCCGAATACCCGGAAAACCTTTCCGTCGGGCCGCCTCGTCGGGATCCGCGTCTGCCGCAAATCGCCTGGTACGTCTCCCGGGGCTGTCAAGCCTTAGGCCGGGACGAGGAGGCTCGGGAGTGGCTGGACCGAGCGGTTCATGGCGATTCTCCGGCGCCGGGCTCAGCCGCCGATTTTTACCGGGGTATGGCTCTGAAAGAGCTTGGGCGGAAGGAGGAAGCCGAGCAGCTGTTTGCGTCCCTGGTGGAAGTCGGGGAACGGCTCCTGAAAGAGGGGGGCGAACGGGAGTTCTTCGTCTCTTTCGGAGAGCGTGAAACGGAAGCCATGCAGAAAGCGCGGGCGCATTTTCTACGCGGGCTCGGCTGTCTCGGTCTCGGCAAGCAAGAAGAGGCTCGGGAAGCCTTCCGTCGAGCCGGCGAATACAACCGGGGTGACGCCTGGGCCGCGTATTTCGCGGGTCGTTGGACCCAGACTCCTCCCGAGAGTTAGGCGAACGGGTCGAACGCTGGGGGACCGGAAGGCAAAAGCCGAAGCGGGACCGCAAGAAGCCGGCGGTGCCGGGGGCGGCCGTTCTTGGACCGCCGCCCCGCCGGGTGCCGGGTACTCGGCACCCGGCGGGGCTCGGAAGCCCGGAACCTGAAATGCCGGGCGCTCCGACGACTATGCATGTCTCCCCTCCATCACCTTAGGGGAGAGTTTGGCCTTGGCTACGAACCTCGAAGTAGTCCACCGTCACCTGGAAGGGCGCCTCCTCCCGAGTATCTTCTCTTTGTCCGAGGAGAGCGGCGAACTGCGAGGGACCTCGCGACTCGGGGTCGCCGTTGACCGCCAGAATGCCCGCCTGGACATCCCGGAGAACGACGTCGGTTACCCCAAGCGGCGAGAAGTTGATGCCGTCCTTCGAGTAATAGCCGCGGTAGCGACTACCCTCCTTCTCCAGCCGAAGCACGATGCTTCGCTCACAGTCGAAGAGGGACTCCGTTTCCTTATTCGCCACCAAGTACTGGACTCCGTTCCGCTCCACCACGAGTTCCAAGTAATTACCGACGCCGGCGAAGCCGTGGGAAGCTCGGTCGTACACCAGCTTCACGTAATTGTCGTCATCCTGGTAGGCGATCAGACCGCCTTGTTGATCAAGCACGCTCGGAGCTCTGGAGAACGTCATCCTCGATTCAACCACCCAGTCCGCGTTGGCGGATTGCAACAGCAGATTGGCGGCGTTGTTCGACGTGCCTTTCAGATCGCCGTCTCGAGCGGTGATCACCAAAGAGTCGTGCACGGAATCGATCTTCCAGTCGGACGGGTTCCCACGAACCCAGCGCCACTGTTCGCCAGGGGTACGCTTGAAGTCGTCTCCGGTAACCTTGGTTCCAAAGTAGACCGCGTACTCGGCCGTTTGTCCCATGGTGGGATCGGAGACCGTGACGATCGCCGTCCCCGGAACTCCTGCAGCCTGAGCCACCTTCATAACGGCCGCTTGATTGCGTACCATCGCCTCAATGCGAGGCGCACGGGAGGTTCCGGAGGGCAACAGAAGGCTGTATCCGTGGCGATCCGAGGCGAACCCCTTGGGACGCTCTCCGTCCACCCGGAGGTCCTCCAACGTGAGGACGGGCTGGACTTTGAGCGGTTGTGACGATGCGAGGGTCTTTCCCTGGTACGTAACCTCCGCGGTAATCGTCGCCACCCCCGCGGCCTGCGCGGTGACCGTTCCGGCGGTGTCCACCGCAGCTACGTTCGGGCGGTTGCTTGCGAAGTGCACGTCGAAGGCCGACCGATCCAACAACTGATCGTCGGACAGGACGGCGCTCACGTCGCAGGGAATGCGATCACCGACCGAAAGAACCACACCGTGGCAGTCCAAGGTGACGTTCTTGAGGAAGGGCTGGTGACGACCCTGCATCTCAACCTCTACGCTCCCGCGGATGTCCCGGGAAGAAGCACCCACTTCGAATACGTAGCGACCTTCGTCGAACGTCAGGCGATCCTGATCCGGGTCCCAGAACCACAGGTCCGTTCCCGGGACTTCGATAGCGACGGTGTGCGTCTGCCCCGCCGGGATGCTGACGCGCTGGAATCCCCGCAGCCGTTTCAGCGGGCGCTGCCGTTCGGCCGGACTGTCGGGAGTCTTGACGTACACCTGGACGACCTCGTCGGCGGCCGTCCGGCCCGTGTTACGGACATCGACACTGATGGTCACCGACTCGTCGGGAGAGATACGCTTCTTGTCGGCCCGGATGTTCGAGTACTCGAAAGTGGTATAGGAGAGCCCGTAGCCGAACTCGTACGACACGTCCCCGTCGAAGTACCAGTAAGTCCGGGGATTACCATCTACTCCCCGTAATTTGTAGTTGGTGAAGTCGGGCAAATCGGCCGTCGACTTATACCAAGTGAAATTCAGCTTGCCGCCCGGTACCGCCTCGCCGAACAGAATGCGGGCTACGGCGTCACCTTGGCCCTGGCCGTTGAAGCCGTACCAGAGGATTCCGCTAACGCTTCCCAAGCTGCGAAACTCCTCGATTTCCACGACCCCGAGGGTTTGCATGACCACGATGGTTCGAGGATTGACTTCGGCGACGGCGCGGATCAGTTCCACCTGATTTCCGGGCAGCGCGAGGAACGGTCGGTCGCCTTCTTCGCCAGCCGTCCGGTCGTCGGTTCCGACAAAGACAATGGCGGCGTCGGCGGATTTCGCCAGCTCCAGGGTCTCGTCAGAAATGGGAGGCAGCGGTCGGGCGTGGAACACAAAGTAGACCGGTTGGTCCTCGCGCACTTGAATACGTTCAAGTTCAGCCGAAAGCGTCCGGTTGCGGAACATGCCCGTTCCACCTTCCACGTCGAAGACAGCGAGGCGATCGCCGTCCAAGGAACCGACTCGTAACTCGACCGTTCCGCCGTCACCCGGCACCGACAAATGCAGGTTCAGCTTCGTCGCGTCGGCCAGGTCCAAACCAAGGTAGGAAACCCACGATCCATCGTTGAGATTCCGGATCCGACTGTCGTTCCCTGAACCGGCGATCTGAACTTCCGGCGAAGCTTCCGAATAGTCGACGGCGCTGTAACGCCGGGTGCTGCCGT
>JAPXNP010000096.1:0-6637 GCA_033811955.1 Acidobacteriota bacterium | reverse complement strand
CTCCAGTGCCTGGCAGAGCTCTCTTACCAACCCCTCGACCCGCTTGCGTTTCTCCTCCGCGACACCTTGACTGCCGCCTCGTATCTTCTGCAAAGCACTTCCCATGTGTACCGGGTCTACCCAGCGTACCGCCTCCGCTCCAAGGCTGAGCGCCAGATACTCGGGAGATCGGCTCGCCGGTGCCAGGGCTTTAGCCGTCTCGAGAATCTCTTCAAGCCGGTCTTTCCAATGTTCCAAAGAGCGTATCAGCTCGTCCCTGACCGTCACTTTCTCCTTCTCGGCCGCCCACCGCCACAGCCAAGGGACAATACTGCGGCGGAAAGGTAGGAGCCAGTCCGTCTCCCGTGACCTCTCCAGAAGGCGCTTCACTTCTTCCCGAAACTTCTCCCGCGCCGCCGGACTGAGATCCAGCTCCTCCTCCAATCCTGCCAGGACCTCCCGAAGGGCTTCACAAGCTCGGACCGGCTCCGGCAATGCACCCAGCCCGGCGGTAAACAGTGGAAAGAGAAACCGCATCACCTCACTGCCTCCGGTCTCCTCAAGCCCCCGGCGCGCCGCCTTAGTCCAGGTCTCCACTGTCCCCGTATCCTCTGACACTACCCATGCCACGGCTTCGTCCGAACTCTCCTCCAAGCCGTCAGCCAGGGCGGGCCGAAGCGGGCCGGCGACATCGCTGTCGACTTCATCCCGGAGCCCCGTCAAGTAGAAAAGTCGGAGTCGCCTCCGCCAATCCGTCCTCTCTCGTTCAGGCATCCGATCTCCCTTTCGCTCGGTCAATTCCCGGGCGGCCGGCCCCCCCTCCTCATCGTCAGCCGACTCTCCTCCACCTTCCGCCGTCCCACTTCACGGGGCTCTCCCCGGTTCCTCTCCGAGAATGCCGGGAAGGAAAGAAGCCGAAAATCCCCGACGCCCAAGAAGATTCGCAAGCGAACTCCGCCGCTAGACGGCGAAGTGATCCAAACCCCGTTCGATTGCTTCCAACTTCTTCCTCGGAGGCGTGCCCAGCCCTTCTTGTGTGATCTTGTCGTAGCGTTCCGCACTTGGGTTCCAATAGAACAGCCCAATCGCAAAAACGTCCTCCCGCGATGCAATGCGTCTTGCCTCGTCCAAGTCCTGTGGATCATGCTCCATTCGGTTGGGAAACATTCGAGTTACGTTATCGGGCACGGCGACGCCCTTCACATGCGTCATCAACAGAATCCTTGACGGATCATTCTGCGCGTCGGCAAAAACGTGTGAACTGTAGTGGGGGCAGCGCTGAAAGATGCGAACGAACGAAGTCCCCTTATGCTCATGGGCTCGCCGTATGGTCTCGTATAAATGGGAAGGGTTCCAGTCGATGGTTTGAGCTACGAACGAGGCGTTCGGGACGCCCAGCGTGACGGAAATCGGATTGATAGGCACGAAAAAAGAGCCTTTCGGGTGTGTATACGACCTCTCGGCTTTGCGGGTTGTGGGAGACGTCTGGCCCTTGGTTAGACCATATATGTTGTTGTCCAAAAGAAGGATCGTCAAATCCATGTTGTAGCGGACGGCATGGATCCAGTGGGAGGTCCCGATGGCGCAACAATCACCGTCGCCCGTGATAACGAAAAGGTTCAAGTCGGGCCTTCGGCTGCGGATACCCTCCGCGACGGGCAAGGCTCTACCGTGCAAGCCGTGAAATCCGTACGTTTTCATATAGTGAGGAAAACGCGACGAACAGCCGATCCCGGAGACAACCACCGTCTTCTCCGGCAAGAGCTGGAGATCCCGGGCCACCCGCTGGACTGCAGTCAGCACTGCGTGGTCTCCGCAGCCGGGACACCACCTAGGCTCCACCCCTATGTAGTCTTCCAGCACACATACCCGTGGTTTCCTCTCGATCACCCAATCTGCCTTGATCCCATACATAGCGCGTTACGCCTCCACCGACTCACGCAAGCGTCGGCGGAGCTCGCGCTCAATTTTCCCTGGAGGCAAAGGGCTCCCAGGCACGCGCGACCAACAGTCGACATCCACCAGGGTCTGCTCCCGCAACAGTCGCGCCAAACCCGCCCGCCGGCGTGTGGTCTCATTGATGTAGGGCTGGTCCGGATCGTCCGAATAATTGATCTCCACCGTCAGGACCTTCCGAAATCCCTGAAAGATCTCGCGGAGACCCGGTTCAAGGGGAGAAAGAAACCTCAAATGGACATGCGACACCGAAGCACCTTCCATGCGAAGTCGGTCTACTGCTTCGCGCACCGCCCCCAACGTCGAACCCCAGCTAACGACAAGCAAGGCACCCGAGGACTCGCCGTAGACTTCCGGCGGCTTCAGGCCGGCCGCAAAGGTCGCCAGCTTCCGACTTCGCATAACCATCGCCCGCTGATTGACAGCGGACTCGTAGGCGACTTGACTCCACTCGTCATGAGCCAGACCGGTCAAAACATACTCCCCCCCGCGTTGACCCGGGATGGGACGCCGAGAGAGTCCCGTCTCTGAATTCCATTGGTACGGGGGCACCGTGGGATCCCAGGGAGTCTGGTCTACAGGCGGAGCCAACCACTCTTCCTGGAGCTTGGGCCGGACAAACGGCTGCTGGCCGGTGGCCAAGTTGGCGTCGGTCAACACGATTACCGGGCCCCGGAATTCTTCGGCCAGTTTCCGTGCCGTAATGATGAAATGGAAGCATTCCTCAATCGTGGCGGGAGCCATGATGATCTTTGGAGCGTCACCGGGAGATCCAAACAGAGCGGCAAGCAGGTCACCCTGCTCGATTTTGGTCGGTAAACCCGTCGAAGGACCGCCCCGTTGGACCACCACAATCACCAGTGGAACTTCCGCCATGACCGCCAGACCGATAAACTCCGTTTTTAGGGCGAGACCCGGCCCCGAAGTGATCGTAACAGCGGTTTTCCCGGCATACGAAGCACCGACGGCAAATCCGAGGGCCGCGATCTCGTCCTCCGCCTGGTGAAGAACACCGCCCACCTGGTCGATCACCGTAGCCAAGTAATGGGACGCCGACGTCGCAGGCGTGATGGGGTACATAGCACAGACCTCCATTCCCGAGGCCAGGATCCCCAAACCGACGGCCTGGTTGCCGTTCATCACCACGGTGGGTTCGGTCAAGGCAGGCGACGGTATGCGAAAGCGCAGATCAAGGTTCTCTAGAGCCCAACGGCAGCCCGCTTGCAAGAGTGCGAGGTTCTTCTCAACGGCCTCCGGCCCGCGACGAGTGAAGCGTTTACGCACCTCCTCGGCGGCGATATCCATATCCCGCTCGTAGAGAGCACACAGCATCCCCAGCGCCCAGATGTTCTTTCCCCTTCGAGGTTCGTCAACCAGCCTCCGCGTCTCCCTCAACATTGGAATCGGTCGGACAACATATCCCCGGCTTTCAAAATCATTGACAGCTTCGGCATACGCTTTCTGAATTTTCGAATCGGGATCGGAAGCCCATGAGTCGTCCAGCAGAATCACCGTTCCGGAACGCAACGCTTCTCCGTCAATTCGGCTGTACAGTACTTGTTCGTTAAACGCCACCACAACATCGGCGGTATCCCCTGCGTTAGTAATCCGGTAGGAGCCGACACGGATACGATTCCCCGAGGCTCCCTCCCGGGATCGAGGAGGTGGTTCGATCTCCGCAGGAATGATCTCGACCGTCCAGACTCCATTCCCCATCCGGGCCGAAATCGTTCCGAACAGCTGCCCGCAGGTCTGCGCTCCTTCGCCGGAATCGCTCACCACTTCGACGATGTGTTCCCGCAGTGTCTCGCCCACGCTCTCATCCGTTCGACGGCGGGACGGCGAACTCAGTCGGGTTGAATCCTCCATAATCGACAGCCCCCACCCGCCCCGAATTCAAAGCGCTCCCGGCATCTTACACACGGCTTCGAATCGGCCCGCTTGCATCCTTCCTTGACAGCTCTTGTCCCGGCTCTCCGGCGGTCTACTCACGTTCGGCTATCTTATTCCCTCGACTTCAACCAGTTCAACCGTAACCAGTTCCTTTCCTGCGTGATGATGCATGCTTGAAACCACTACCAAAGAAGGAGAAAGAGAAGACGACTCCGGGTATCCTGGAGTCAACACTATGGCCGGTGTCTTGGAACGACCTTTGCTCGAAATGCCTTACGCCGTACTGGACGTAGAAACCACGGGGCTCAGCGCAGGACTGGATCGAATTGTGGAAATCGCGGTGGCGCGGGTGGAACCGGACAAGGATCCCCAGATCGTCTTAGACTCTCTTATCAATCCGGAACGACCCGTATCCGCCACCTGGATTCATGGGATCACGGACGACGACGTGGCTGACGCGCCAACCTTTCCGGAGATCGTGCCTCTGCTCCTGAGGGCGTTGGAAGGTTGCGTGGTCTCAGCCTATAACATCTATTTCGACGCCCGCTTTCTCGAATTCGAGCTTAGCCGGGCCGGCGTCCTGAATTCCCCTCCCCAGCTGTGCCTGATGTACCTGCGCCCGCTCCTCGGTCTGGGTAGAGCATGTTCTCTCGGCGAGGCCTGCCGGTTTCACGGTATCCCTTACCGCCCACTACACACCAGCGCCGCCGACACTCTTGCCGCGTCCCTTCTTTTGAAAGCATACCAACTAGAGTTTGCCGATCAGAACCTCTACACTTTCGAAGATCTGGCTCGAGGTAAGCGATATAAGTTTCTCCGAACCCTTGAGCACGAGCCTCTCACATCATTCGACGGCTCCTCTACACACACCTTGTCCGCTCTGCTTAAGCCGCGGGAACGATAAGCGGCCTAACGCGCCCAAATCTGCTCCCGGTCCGAAGCGATTTCCCGGAAGAGACAGCATCTCGCGACAGGCCCCGCGGCACTCATTACAAGACACGGAGCAGAGGTACATTCGCCCCAGGGAAAAACCGGAAACCAGGGAGTCGTAGAGTTCGGGCTCCACACTTCCACGGCACATCCAGAAGTCTCCGCCGGAAGACGAGCTCACCGCCGCCGGATCTCTCCGAGCCGGCCATGCCGCCGGAAAGTTCACACTTCCACCCGGGTCCTCTTCTCAACTTTCTCTAACGCGAGAACAAGCCAACGAGGCGAATCCTGCAAATCGCGGGAACCCGTATGCACCTCTCCTCAGACTTTTCACAGTTTCAGCGGATCGATGCAGCGAACCGCCTTCCAGTGCCCTAGAAAGTCGATGGGCTCCAGCACATCAATGCGAAGACCCGATTCCTCCATCAGGGTACGCACATCCAAGTCCGTTCGGAAGCCAATCCGACAGAACATGGGGGAGAGCCATTTCTCAAGCGTTCCGACGATCGGGTTCTCGTGTCGGAAATGGTTCAGAAACACCAGATACCCTCCAGGGCGGCACACGCGTTTCATTTCGCTGATGACTTGCAGCGGATCAGGCACCGTGGAGATGAAGTAAGCCGCCAAAACACGATCGAACGAATTATCTGGAAACTCCAGCCTGGTAGCATCCATCCTTAGGAGCCGGACCTTATGTCGAGGGAATTTCGTCCGCACTCGCTTCGCGGCTTGTTCCAGCATTTTCTCCGACAAGTCTATGCCGGTGATGTTCACATGAGTCGGTAGCGTCCCCAAGGAAAGACCGGTCCCGATCCCTACCTCCAGCAGATCCATTCCAGGTCGGAGGTCAAGGAGGACAGGCGCCAAATCTCGTCCACTTTGGAAAACCGGGCCGAAGATAAGATCATAAAACCGAGAATAGCGATTGTAGACTTTTTCGATGTACTCCACGCCAACGTTCAACGTTCATCCTCCTTGTGAGTCGAGAGAACCCCGGAAAGGCGGCATTTTAACACTAGGTCAAGCGTGAAACACCATTTGCGGGACGCTTACAGGCCTCCGTCACAAAAGATGCGGAGTTCCTACACATCCGCACGGCACGAAATACGCCTTATGATCGTCTAATAGGCGTCGGTTGGAAAACGTTCCTTCCGTCGACTAGTTGGGTGGCCGGGACGATACGACGAGCCGGGCTCGGGGTGACAATTTGCGCTTTGCATCCCGATGGAACGGGAGCTCGAACCGGCCGGAATAGAAGGAGTCCGGACATGCTGGAAACAGGAAATTCAGCTTTGAACTGGGGGAATGCCTGAATGCGTATCCACCGCGACCAGAAGCAGGGAACGAGACGGCACCGAAACATGGAGTGGAGAAAGATGTCCCCAACCCACAACCGTTTTTGGCGGGCCGGCAGAGCCGTTCTTCTGCTGGCGCTTCTTCTGGTGACGGGCTGCGGCGGGTCTTCTCCGGAAACAACGACCGCCGACAGCAAACAAAATCGATCATCACCCGGGGGTCTACCGGGCGGCAGGCCTACCGATCCAAGCGCCCAAGCCGTAAGCGTGCGCGCCTACCGCGTCGAGCAACGCCCCATCTCCTCCTACATCATCGCCAACACAACGCTTGAGTCGATTCGGGACGTGTCGGTGTACTCCCGTGTCAGTGCCAACGTAGTGGAACTCGCCGCCGAAGAGGGAGACGTCGTTCAGGCAGGTCAGCTCCTTTGCCGGCTGGATGATCGCGAGATTCGAAATGAGCTGGCGCAGGCCGAGATCGCCGTGCGGCAGGCCGAGGTTAGTCTGGAACAGGCGAAAGTGCGCGCCCAACTGTCGGAGGCCAGTTTCCAGCGGGCCCAAGCGCTGTTTGAGCAGGGCCTTAT
>JAPXNP010000095.1:0-6698 GCA_033811955.1 Acidobacteriota bacterium | reverse complement strand
TACGTCGGCAATCGTCTGCTCAGTTGATCGCCACCCACGACGTGGGTTTTGCCGCAGCGCTCTGTCAGCGTTACCTATGGCTTGAAGAAGGAAGGGTAACAAGGGAAGGCACCGATTTCTCCGAACTAACGCTGTTAATGGACTAGGAGGCGGCTCTACCATCCCGAAATGCTCTTCGTGCTGCTCGGGTTCGCCGTCGAAGCCTCCTTCCGGCTTGACACGCGGCTTCCCGGAATGCACGATGGCGCGGAGCGTGGGACCCACCGCGGGAGGATGAGATGAAATGCACACGGCGTACCGCCTGCCGTTCACTGGCGGCGACATTTGGGTTGACAGCCTCGGAAAGAGCCTTCGGTATGAATGCCCAGGAAATCATGGACAAAGCGCTTCCCCCTCAACAGGCCCGAGAGTTGCTCTACTCTCTGCTGGGAGATCTCCCCGATCGGCGGCGCCCCATCCAGGCCGAGGTGGTAGCCGAGGAAGATCACGGGTCGTTTACCCTGGAGCGCATGGTTCTGGATCTCAACGGCCTCGAGCCGGTCCCGGCATTGCTCCTAATTCCGAAGAAGCGGCACAAACCGGCTCCCGCCGTCCTGTACAACCATTCCCACGGGGGCGGCTACCAGATCGGCAAGAAGGAGTTACTGGAAGGCCGGGAATACCTGGCGCGCCCGCCCTATGCCGAGGTTTTCGCCGAGCTGGGCGTCGTCGCCCTCTGCATCGATCACTGGGTCTTTGGAGAACGGAGTCATACGCCCGAAGACGACATGTTCAAGGCCATGCTTTGGAAGGGGCGGGTGCTGTGGGGAATGATGGTGTATGACAGTCTCCGGGCGCTGGACTACCTGCTCGGCCGACCGGAGGTGGACTCAACGAGAGTCGGTACGTTGGGCATGTCCATGGGCAGTACGATGGCCTGGTGGCTGGCGGCGCTTGATGAACGAGTACGAGTAACGATAGATCTCTGCTGTCTGACCGACTTCCATGCCCTGCTGGAGCGCAAGGCCTTGCGCCTGCACGGACTGTACTACTACGTCCCTGGGTTGCTCAAACACTTTACGACCGCCCGCATCAACGAGCTGATCGCTCCCCGTCCGCACCTCGGCGTCGCGGGATTACGGGATCCCCTGACACCACCGGAAGGCCTTGACGTGATCGACCGGCACCTGCGGGGGGTTTATGCGGCGATGGGCAAACCCGAAAACTGGCGCCTGCTTCGCTACGACGTTGCTCACCAGGAGACCCCGGAAGCCCGCCGCGAGGTCGTCGCCTTTCTGAGGAAACATTTGCCGGTCCCCGCGGTTTGATCACGGGGCTCGACCCTCACAGCGTCCCCCGCCGGCGCTGCGTACCATCGTGTCACCACGAAGGTACCACCGGCTCCGCGAGTCTCAAGCCCGAAAATCAGCGGAAAGTCCTCGAAGATACCCGCGTCCGATCTCCAGGCTTCGGTCTCGAAAACTTACCGCAGACAGGCTGAATCTGCAGAGATCGCGCCGCCTCGAGAACTTGCCGGCCTCTCGACCGAGTTCGAGGGAAAAATAGAGCCCATACATTTGGGAATTCCTGGCTACAGTCAGGCTGTCTCGAATTGCTCCGGATTCAAACGCCGGGCTCCCATCCGGTCAGAATGTAACAACCTCACAGTCTCGCAAAAGTCTCGCCAGGTCGTTGTGCCATTCTGGACCACCCCGGCTCAGAGCCAGCTCTTCCACCAAATGCCGACACGGCGCCCGTCCGTCAAGCAGCCGAGTCAACCCCTGCAGGCACGAGGGGCAATTCGTCAGCCAGGCCCGGAGTGCGGCGAGGTCCACCGGTGTACTTTCGCTCATGGACTCACGCTTCTTCGCAACCATAGCGGCGGCCAGCTCCGGGCTGGTAAATGCCAACGTTCCCGCCTGCGAGCAACAATGCGGCGAGGTAAACACGTGATCCCCCAGAGCTTCCCCGATAATCTTAAGACCGGCGCCGTCAAGCGAATCGTGGCAAGGTGCGTGGTAGATGTACGTTCTATCGGGCTGTGTACGAGCTCTTTCGCCCGACGCGGCGGCGGAGTCCGCCCGACGGATCCATAGAGCCGCCACATCCAATGCCGGAGCCTGAAAAATCTTCTGTACTTCGGCCAACGCCTCTCGACAGGTGCCGCAGGTAAAGGCACACGCTTCGAAGTCGAGGAACCGGAACATTTCCCGGATCTGCGAAAACACTACGGTGTTGAACAACTCCGCCCGCCGTTGAAGCTCTTCTTCCGCATTCGCGCGATGCGGAAACCCGCAACAAAGATATGGAGGAGGAATTACGACGGAGTAGCCCGCCGATCGCAACAAGTAGAGCGCCGCCGCTCCAATGCTTGCAAAGAGCCGCTCGGAGCCACATCCCGGGAAGTAGAAAACCGTCGGTTGCTCTTCCCAGTTCCCATCGCGAAACCAAAGGGCTTGACGGGGACCACAAGCCGGTAAATGCCGCCGGAGATCCCGTGGCGATGGAAGCGGCAGAGGCCCTGGAGGAACTCCCGGCAGTTTCACTCCCGCCGACACGCCGGTCGGCAGCAAAGAGTGCGCCAGGCGCTGCATCCGAGTCCCGCCGACCAGGACAATCGGCCTCAGTAACCGATTCTTCCGTTCCGAGCGGGAAGCCAAGTAAGCTAAGCTGGTTCGGGTAACCAGAGGTTTCTCTCCCAGACCGTGGCCGGCCAGAATTTCGCGTTCCGCCAGTGTTATCTCGGCCGTGTCGATTTTGACCGGACATGGGGCTAGGCAGCGGTGGCATAGCGTACACCGTTCCGCCACATGCTTTAGGTAACGAAGACTCTCAAAGCGGGTGGAGTGAGCCCGCTGTGTCTCATACAGCACCGTTTCGACGATTGCCCCGAGGGAGAGATTCTTGTTGCGGGGGTGCGAAAAGAGTCCCTTGGCCGGATAGAACATACAGCAGGTGACCTTGCAGCGGCCGCAGCGCACACACTGAGCAATCCGGTGCGCCAAACTCTCCAGCCGTCCATACCGGAGAATCCGTGCCTCCAACTCGATTAAATTGAACGAAGGCGTGAACACCAGGCGAGGCACTCGGAGGTCCGAGAATTTACCGGGGTTCATCAGGCGTTCCGGATCCACGCGATCACGGTAGGCTTCGAGCTCCTGGATCTTGACGGGCTCCAGATACTTCAGCTTCGTGAAGCCGATACCGTGTTCTCCGCTAACCACTCCTCCCGATCGAACCGCCTCGGCCATGACGTCGTCGGCAGCGGCAAACGCTCGGCGAAGCATCTCGAGATCGTTGGAGAACACGGGGATGTTCACGTGCACATTCCCGTCACCCGCGTGCATATGGGTGGCAATGACGATGCGGCGTGAGCGGACGTGCCGCCACGTCTGCCCAACCGCTTGCGTCATCTCGGAAAACGGCTCCAATAACCTTAGCAAGTCGGCGCGCAGCTCTCCCAGAGCTCGTTCGTCTTGGAGTTCGGTGGCGTCTGCCGAGGCGATTTGGAGGTGAGCCTGTTCAATCCGCTCCAGGGCCAGTTCGCAGCGGAAGTCCTTTTCCGTCTCCTTCCCTTCTATTTGCCGCTTCAGAAGATCCTCCAGCGCGACTAAGAGCTCGAGCTGGTTCACCCGGTCCTCCTGAGCGTTGCGGGATTCAACCCACCGGGTGAAGTCAGGCAGAGCGGAAAGCGGCAGAACGATGTCTTCGTTCAGCTTAAACGCGTTGGTGCGGGCGGCGATGGCACCCAGACGCTTACGATCCGACCAGAAACGCTCGGCTTCGGCCTCGTCGGCGGCAGCCCGGCAGTAGACAGTGCTACTCCCCGACACAAGTGCCTGCAATCTCTTCTCTCCCGTTTCAAGCTCCGAGTCTTCTTCGGAGACGAGATCCATCAGCAGAACCGCTTTGGGACGGTCTCCTCGCGGAGCTTTTGTACGGTATTCGACGGCCTTCACGTACTCCTCGTCGAAGTGTTCCAGGGCCATGAGTACCGCACCGGGCCGTCCCACAAACTCTCGCCCGAACCGCTCAATGATCTGGGCCGCCTCTTCCATCGAATCCCCGAAGAACTCCAGGCAAAACGTCCGGCGAAAGGGGAACGGCCGGTGGAGGACGAATTCAGCCGAGGTAATAATCCCGTCGACTCCTTCCTTTTGCAGACCCGGTACGCCGCCGAGAGCCTTGTTCGTAATGTCCTTGCCGAGACCGGGCTTCCGCAAATCCCGCCCGGAAAGGCGGAACGTCTCGCTCAGCGTTCCGTCCGCTTCATACAGACCAAAGATCACCTCGTCATCCTCCCGGATGCGCCGAGGATGGAAATCGAGGCGCTTGACTTCCCGCAAGACTCCATCCGGCATGGCAATTTTGAAGCTGACGAGGTTGTCGATCGCGGTACCCCACAGGACGGCCGTCTTACCACCGGCGTTCTCAGCGATGTTTCCACCGATGGTGCAGGCCCAGGCACTGGTGGGGTCGGTAGCAAAAACAAGACCGAGGCGGGAAGCGTAACGCATAGCATCTTCGGTGATGACACCCGCTTCAAGCGAAATCACCCAGCCCGTCTCCCCGTTACTCCAGCGCACCTGGCGAACACCCCGAATCCGGTTCAGCCGCTCGGTGTTGATAATGATGCAGCCCGGGGCCGTGGGCACGGCTCCACCGGTCAGTCCGGTGCCCGCTCCACGCGGAATCATTCGGTAGCCAAGCTTCCGAATCGTCTCGACAAGCAGCGGGACCTGTTCTTCCCGGTCTGGAAACACCACGCCTTCCGGCAGATAGAGACGCCAGTCGGTGGCGTCCGTGGAATGGGCGACCAAAGTATGAGGGTCGAAACGAACATTTTCCCCGCCCACGATTGCGCCCAGATATTTCCTGAGACGCCTCCTCTCCCTCCGCAGTCGGTTCAGTCGATCAAGCCGGCGCGACAATTCTTCTCGGCATCGCTCGACGACGTCGATCACCTCCCGATTCGGACCCGCACTCGCCTCCACCAGCTCCAGATCCCTCAGACACGCGGAGAACCAGTTCTTCCTCCTTGTCCTTTGCTGGAGTAGCGTCTCCCTCAGAAACGGGTTACGGTGAAATACAAAGAGCTCTCCCAAAACCCGCATTAGCAACCGGGCCGAGCGTCCGGTCACCCGTCGGCAACGCAGATCTTCGAGAATCCGCCAGGCGTCCTCTCCCAAGAGAAGTTCCACCACCCGCTGATCGTCGGCGGACGTGTAGTTGTAAGGAATTTCACGGTACGAAACCGTCCGGTGCTGCTCATTCTCATACTGCATGTCGTCACTCTCAACCGTGACGCGGGAAGCGCCCGAAAGCACTGAAGCCAAGGCGCTGCAAGTCGGTCGTCGCACTTAGCGAACCATCGCTACGGCTCTTGGGTCGACCCGCTCCACGACTTCCAGAATTTTACTTTATGCGAGACTCCTGCCTCTTTATTCTTCGTGTTCCGCGATTATTGTGGTAGCGTAAAACGAAGTAGGCGAAACTACAGACTTCTCTTTGTTCCACCAATCAAGCTGTGGGGAGTCGAGAAATTCGGAAACTACGACATTAACTGCATCATTCCTGGTACCTATGCGGGAAACAATTCTGCTCGTAGAAGACGAGCCGGTGCTTTGCCATCTTATGGAGGGAGTCCTCGAAGCTTCCGGTTTCACTGTGGTGACGGCAGCAAACCTTGAGGAAGCTTTTGCACACCTGGAGGGACGAGAACCGTTTCATGTTTTGGTAGCGGATCTCCACTTGGAAACAGAAAGCAGTGTGCCTTTCATCGAGCAAGCCTGCACGAGAGATCCGTCTCTTCGCGTCATAGTAACCACGGGCGGGGAATGCAGCACACCCGATCTGCCTTGGCTCGTTTTGGAAAAACCCTTCCGCCCGAGCGAGCTTGTGGCCGCCGTATGCCGGGTTTTGTCGCAATAGATTAGTGCCCTCCACGGCTCCGGGCCCGCGGGTCCAAACTGCGGTGCACCCGTACCCGCGGATATTACCCCTAATAGGTCCATTCCCACGAGTTCTGCCTCCTAAATCGACTACTGCGTCTGTCGGAGCCCGAACTCGCAGCTTCAAACGGAAGCCGTCGGCCGCCGGCGCGGTCGGGGGACCACCGAAATTCCCCGGAGCGTCGCTATGATTAAATAGTAAGGACTCTTGAATTTAACCACCAAATGAGGAGGCATTATGTCAGCATTACCTTCGATGGGTCGAATTATCCAGCAAGACCTCCAACATGAGGCCGCTACCACCCAGAAACTCCTTGAGAGGCTGCCAAAAGAACGATGGGATTGGAAACCTCACCCGAAGTCGATGAGCCTTGGACAACTGGCGTCGCACATCGCCACAATTCCCGAATTGGCGGAACCACTGTTGACCGCACCGGAGCTCGTCTTCGGAGGCGACTACCGTCCTTGGATCGCCTCCGATCCAGCGGAAGTGACTCAGCGCTTTCAACAGAGCGTTCGCAACGCCTGCTCCCGACTGGAGAAGTCCGACGACGAGTTCCTTGCCGAATTGTGGTCGCTCAAGGCGGGGGAAGAGATTATCTTCAAGCAGCCTCGCCATGGCGTAGCTCGAGGCATGATTCTCCACCACTTGATCCATCACCGCGGGCAGCTGGCCGTTTACTTGCGGCTCCTGGACATTCCCGTACCCTCCATTTACGGTCCGTCCGCCGATGAACGGTGAGTAGGGGACACACCTGACTGTTTATC
>JAPXNP010000094.1:0-6707 GCA_033811955.1 Acidobacteriota bacterium | reverse complement strand
CTTCTTTTATTTCAACCACGAGCAGTTCCGAATTAACGGGGGCGCGACGGCTCCCATTCTGTCGGTTCCCACGGTGAAGAACCGACAGGGGGACTTCAGCGACTGGGTCGACCCACAGGGGAACCTCATCCCAGTCTATGATCCCATGACGTTGCGCTCCAACCCTGACTACGACCCGTCCCAACCGCGGGGCGCGGATAACCTGCCTTATCTCCGGGACCAGTTTATGGGGTGTGACGGAAACAGTCCCAACGTGATTTGTCCGGACCGCTTCGCCAACTCGTTGGCGCTCGCTTACTTGCGTCACCTGCCCGAGCCGAACCGACCGGGTATTTTTGCGAATTACCAAGCTCCACCCGTGCCCGACATCATCTTGGCCAATACCAAATACTACTTTTGGCGCATCGACATGAATATCGGGGATAGCGACCGGGTCTATTTTTCCTCGTGGAGCCAGTGGGCGCCGAAGAACGAAAACACGACACTGCCTCTGCCGATTTCCAACGAGCTGTACACGGATCCTCAGAATTCCTGGGTGAATCGGCTCAACTGGACGCATACCTTTTCTCCGAGCCTGGTTACCCACGTCGCCGTCGGTTACCTCAATCGGAACGAGGGCTACGGCTCGTTGAACGAGGCCTACGTGGATGAGTTTCCAAAGATTCCGGGTGTAGCGGCGTATACGCACGTTCCGGTCATCCAGTTTAGCGACGGCTATCCGACGTTGAGCACCACCAACGGGCCCGGCATTCTTAATAAGACGACACGACCGACGGTGGCGGGAAGCACCTTGACCACCTGGGTTAAGGGCGATCACGTTTTCAAATTCGGCATGGAATATCGGAACCTGGCCCAGAACTTCCATGACAATACGAATAACTCTGGAACTTTCGGTTTTGGGCGTGGACCTACCGGATTGGCCGGTATCCCCAGCGGTAACCCGATCGCCAGCTTCCTGCTGGAGCAAGTCGGCTGGGCCAACGTCACCTTCCGCACTGTCGATGCCTGGTACGCGCGCCAGAAGGCGATTGCCGTCTTCGGGGGGGACACTTGGAAGATCACACCCAAGCTGACCTTCAACTACGGGGTTCGATGGGACGTCTTCACGCCCGCCACCGAGCTTTACGATCGCATGTCGTTCTTTGATCCGACTCTGCCGAATCCTGGGGCTGACGGTCGACTTGGCGGACTGGCATTCGCTGATGAGTTCGAAGAACGCTTCGGCCGAAACCATCCGGAGGAGACTTGGTACCGCGGTTTTGCCCCTCGGCTGGGCCTTGCCTATGCCTGGGACGACAAAACGGTGTTCCGCATGGGCTACGGAATTTTTTACCACCAAGCGTACTGTCCCGGCTGGGGCGGTTGCATGAATCTGGACGGCTACAACACTACGCCGTCCTTCTCGACGACGCTTGAGGGTCTCCAGGCGGCGTTCAAGTTAAGCGACGGCGTTCCCCAAACGTTCGAAAAACCGCCCTTCCTGCGGGCTGATTACCGGAACGGTCAGGGAACCATGTACCGTCCTTTCGACGCCAACCGGCGGGCTTACTCCCAACAATGGAACCTGACCATCGAACGCCAGGTGATGAGAGACACGATGGTGAGTGCGGGGTATGTGGGGACTAAGGGCACACGCCTGCCGTCGTTGGTGGCTCCCCCCAACGCCCTTGATCCCAGGTTGCTGTCGATGGGGGATAGACTCACGGATGAGTTCGAACCCGGTATGACGGAGCTTCACGGAGTTCCCGTTCCGTATGCAGGTTGGGTGGAGCAGATGACGGGCTGCGCTCCGACCGTCGCTCAAGCTCTAATGCCCTACCCGCAATACTGCTCGAACCTGCAAGGCTTGAACGAAAACGCCGGGTCCTCCAAGTACCATTCGTTCCAGCTCAAGGTTGACCGCCGATTCTCGGAGGGTACTTTCGTACTCCTGTCGTACACCATTTCCAAGTTGCTGACGACCACGGTCGATACGAACGAGTCGGTAGGGAGTAGTACCTGGAGCGGCTTCGGAGGGGTGATCTCTCCATTCGAGCGGGAACGGGCTATGACGTTGGCTCCGGACGATGTTCCCCAAGTACTTTCCGTATCGTTCATCTACGAGTTGCCATGGTTTAGGAACGCTTCAGGCCCTGCCAAGTGGTTTTTGGGTGACTGGTCTATGGTGAACGTCTTCCGCTATTCGTCGGGTCTGCCGTTCTGGTTCCGCTCGAGTGACTGCACGATTCCCTACCAGTTCCGCATGGGGTGCCTGCCGGACTATGATGAGGCCGGGATGTACGCTCAGAGTAAGGGCGACTTTGATCCGGGGCGGGGCCCGCTGTTTAACGCGTCCGCGTTCGAAGGTCCGGTGTTCAACTTCGAGCAAGGGCACGGAACGGTTACAAGCAACGAGCGGGGATACTCTTTCTACAATCATGATCTCTCCATCATGAAGACCGTGCCCATTGGTGAAGTCGCCCGGTTCGAGTTGCGGGGTGAGTTCTTCAACATCTGGAACTGGCATCGGTTTGTCGCCGGCGGTGCGGGGTTGGCTTTTACGACCGATGTGGCCTCTCCGAACTTCGGGTACTGGAACGGTTCGGTGAGTGCCCCGCGAACCGTTCAAGTTTCCGCGAGAATCAGCTTTTAGGTGGCCGGCTTCCGAGAAGTGACAACGGTCCCTCCGTCATAGGGCGGAGGGACCGTTGTTGATCGGGCGTACACGCGATAAGGTCGTGCCGGTCCGGGAAGTCAAGTCGGCCTAGATGTAGGGACGACAGACGTCCTCGCATCCGGCTGGGGGACCGTCACCCGTCTCACTCTCTTCTCCAGACTGCTGTTCTCCAAGCCGGCGATGTCCGCTAGGCGCGAAAAGCACGACAGGATGAGCTTGGCAAGAATCGTGGTAGGCGTGGCGCGCCGGAAGGGTCGACCGACCGGCCCTCGATACAAATGCTCCAGCTCGCGGGGTGCAAGCAGGTTCGAGGCCTTGCCGCGTCGTTGGAGCGTCGGTTTCAGGGTTTCATGACGCGGATCCTACGTGCGGACCTATGATGGCGGTGTGGCTCGTTCCGCGTTCTATCATGATGTTCGGGCTGGAACGATACCGCCTTACCCTCCCATTCGGAAAACTTGGTATGTGGCCACCGCGTGGCGGTCGATGCCGCTAAGTGCCCATCCCAGAAAAGCCAAGCCGGCGACAAGCACCAGGAGTCGCAGCGTCCAGCGTCCCCGGGCGAGAATGTCCCGCAAGGCCAAGGCCGCCTGCCAGGCCGAGAAACAGGTCAAGGCAAAGAAAGGAAAAACGAGGTAACCGAGGATCGGCATTTCGAAAACCTTCGCGAACTGGAAGTGAGGCAGGGAGTATATCCATTTGGCTCCCGCCCAGTAGTTCCAGAACTCCGAGAGGAGGCCGGAAACGAAACCTACAATGACGAGGCGCAAGAGGCGCGAATAGTCGCCTTCGGCCAAACGCGCCGCGTGAGAATCCGAGGAGAGGTGGAAGGCGAGCAAATCGAAGAGCAACAGAGTGCCGATCCAAATCAAGGCGAAGGCGCTCTCGGGTGAGACCAGCGCCGCCAAGATCGTCAGAATGCCCAAAAGGGCGATTCTGACCTGGACTCCCCGATCGAGCAGCAAAGGGCGACCGCGCTTTTCACCGGGCAGTTTCAGTGCGGCGAAAAGACGCTCAACTTCCAGTATCGTCGGCAGGATCGCGGCGTAAGCCGCGAGGTAGCCCACCCAGCGAAGCGACTGTTCGAATGGGACACCCACGTATCGCCAATTAAGCAGGCGGAAGTTACAAACCTCGAAAAGGAGCCAAAGCAAAATCGAGACGAAGAGTAAGAAAGGAATTCGCTTGCCTTGACCTAAGCAGAAAGAACCGCCTGACCGGAGCTCGTTCCAGCTTGCCAAGGCGATCAGAAATGACCACGAGGCGAACGAGTAGAAGAAGGTGTGGAAGGGTTCCATCCGTAGGTACAGGAAGATCCAGACACCCGCATGAGCCGCCAGAGCGACTGTCAACATCGCACGGCATAGAGATTTGTGCGTTCCTTGTCGGGACATGATCGATACCTCCGAAGCGGCGCGACCCTACCCATTGAGACCGATGGATTCTCTTGTTTTCAGGCACCCTCCGGGCCTTATCGCAACGTAGAAAAGCCGCTGTGCCTGTGCTATATTCGCCCTTCCACCCGCGCTGGAAAGGAGCCGGAATGAAGGTATTCGAGAGCGACAAAATTCGCAACATTGTGGTTGCGGGTCACGGTGACACCGGGAAGACCACCCTCGTGAGTTCTCTGCTTTACAGTGGGGGAGCGGTGAACCGTATGGGAAGAGTCGAGGACGGAACCACCGTTACGGACTACGACGAGGACGAGATCGAGCGGAAGATCACGATCAACACGTCGGTCGCTTACTGCGAGTGGAGGGGACTGAAGATCAACTTACTGGACACGCCCGGTTACCGTGCATTCATTCTCGACGCCAAGGCGGCAATGCGGGCGGGTGAAGCGGCGCTCATCGTGGTGGATGCGGTGGCGGGGAGTGAGGTGCAGACGGAGACGGTCTGGGATTTCGCTTCCGAGGACGGTATCCCCCGAGCTTTTGTGATCAACAAGATGGATCGGGAGAACGCTTCGTTTGAACGAGCCTTGGAGTCGCTGCGGGAAGTCTTCGGGCGGGAAGTGGTTCCCGTGCAGATCCCGGTTGGCGAGGAGAAAGATTTTCGCGGAGTCGTCGATTTGCTTTCTATGAAAGCCTTCCGTTACGAGTGGGATGGAGACGGGAGGTTCGAAGAGGTGGAGGTTCCCGAGGGAACGAAGGAAGCCGCCGAACGGTACCGGGAAGCTTTAGTGGAAATGGTCGCCGAGAGCGACGAGTCGCTCATGGAGAAGTTTTTCGAGGAAGGAACCCTTGGTGGCGAGGACCTGGTCCAGGGTTTGCGAAGGTCTTTTCTGGCCGGACGGCTGTTCCCCGTGTTTTGTGCATCGGCCTCACATAACGTCGGTGCCCGGACGTTGCTGGACGCGTTTGCGGACCTGTTTCCCAAACCGACGGAGAGAGCGCCGGTAGCGGCGAAGAAACTGGATTCCAATGAAGTGATCAAGGTTTCCGTCGATCCGACGGGAACCCCGGCGGCCTTCGTTTTCAAGACGTTGGCGGATCCGTTTGCCGGCAGGATCACGTTGCTGAAGGTCTATAGCGGCATTCTCTCGTCGGACAGTACTGTAAAGAATCTCGTAACCGGCGGTGAAGAACGCTTGGGAGCGCTGCAGATCTTTCAAGGTAAGCAGCACGAAGCTATATCGCAAGTTTACGCAGGCGACATCTGCGGCGTTTTGAAGTTGAAGAATACGGTAACCGGACACACCCTGGCGGCCAATGGATTTGGGGCCGTCTTCGAACCGGTGGTATACCCGGAGCCTTCAATCAGCTTCGCCATAGAGCCGGCTTCCCGGGGGGACGAAGACAAGATTGGTGCGGCGGTTGCGAAGATCATGGAGGAAGATCCTTCTCTGCGTTTCACGAGAGACCCTCAAACCAAGGAGTTCTTGCTGTCGGGTACCGGCCAGCTTCACGTTGAAGTTTCCGTGGCCAAGCTGAAGAAGCGTTACGGGGTGGATGTTGTTCTGAAGACCCCTAAAGTGCCTTACCGAGAGACGATCACCGGTACGGCCGATGTTCAGGGGCGACACAAGAAGCAGACCGGAGGTCACGGGCAGTACGGCGACTGCAAGATCAAGATGGAGCCGTTGCCGCGCGGAGGTGGCTTCGAGTTCGAGGACAAGATCTTCGGCGGTGCCATTCCCAAGCAATACATACCCGCGGTAGAGAAAGGGATTGTCGAGGCGGCTGAGAAGGGCTACCTGGCAGGCTATCCGGTGGTCGACTTCAAGGTGATTCTTTACGACGGCAGCTACCACGAAGTGGACTCCTCCGAAATGGCCTTCAAGATTGCGGGAGCCCTTGCGTTCAAGAAGGCTATGGAGCAGGCGAAGCCGGTCTTGCTGGAGCCGATCATGAACGTGGAGGTGTACTGCCCGGAAGAGTACGCCGGCGATATCATGGGCGATCTCAACTCTCGTCGAGGGCGGATCCAGGGAATGGAAGTACGCGGTCGCACGCAGGTGATCAAAGCGCAGGTCCCTCTGGCGGAGATGCTGAACTATCAGCCGGTTCTAACGTCTCTGACCGGAGGTCGAGGCAGCTACCAGATGGAGCACTCCCACTATGACATCGTGCCGCCTCACCTGGCAGAAAAACTCATTGCGGAGGCTAAGCGCGAAGAGGAAGCCGCAAAATAGACGCTGATCCTGATGTTCCGTGAGAGGCGTCGAGCGGTTTCCAGCGGGCGGGTGTCTCCACTTCCCGCGGAGAGAACATCCGTATGTTGCCCAAACTGGTGGACTTGGGACCGTTGCCCATCCATACCTACGGCGTTTTGCTGGCTCTTGCCTTATTGACGGCGATTTGGTTTGCCGCCAGGTTGGCGGAGCAAGACGGCGTTTCGCGCAGCCTAACGTGGGATCTGGGTTTTGTCGTCGTTATTTCCGGTATTATCGGGGCCAAGCTCCTTCTCGTGATTGTCGAGTGGGACTATTACCGGGCGAATCCGGGCCGCCTGTTCTCCATGGAGTTTCTCCAAGCCGGCGGCGTGTACTATGGAGGCTTCATCGGCGCTCTATTGGGTGGTTTCTGGTTTATCCGTAGGCATCCGAGGC
>JAPXNP010000093.1:0-6746 GCA_033811955.1 Acidobacteriota bacterium | reverse complement strand
TATCCGTTCTCATCGGTGAGCGTTGGAGCCCAGGTCAAAGGTCTCCATTTGAGGTTGTCCCATTCGCTGGTTAAGGTGAGATGAACTCCCACGTCCAGTTCGGGATTTTCGCCAAGCAGACGCACCGCCTCAGGAAACCACGGTCCGGGAACCATGACTTCGACGGAACGGAGCACGCCCTCACGGTAGGCCTGGATACAAGCAAGGTTGGCGGCATGGGTTGAGCCCATGTCGTCACCTCGAAACAAAACGCCGATTTCAGTCTGATCGCTTGAAGCAGGTTGCGCCCGGCCCGGTGGCGCCGGGACGACGACGGCCGCCAAAGCCAACAGTAGACGGCAGAAACCTCTCCGATTTGTCAGGTTCGAAAAACCAATTCGATCTGTGTGCCACACCGGCTTTTTCTCCTTCTGGGAAAGAATCGAGACCTGGGCTGTGTCAGCCGAAGAACCGACGAGCCTTTTCGTACGCTGCGTCCCAGCTTTCTTTCGACTGCGGCTCATAGTGCTGGAGCTCGAACGAGCGGGCTACTAAGGCTCGAGCGTCGGCTACGGAGGAAACAATTCCCTTGGCTAGAGCTTGGACCAGGGCGTTTCCCGCGGCGGTGGCCTCCGAGGGACCCGCCACCACCGTCATGCCTGTCGCGTCCGCGGTAAACTGATTGAGCAAAGGATTTCTGGAGGCCCCGCCGACAACGTTTAAGACTCGAATCGGTGATCCTCTCATGTCTTCCAGCTGAGTGAGTACGTGTCGATACTTGAGTGCCAGGCTTTCGAAGATGGCCCTCACCATACCGCCGCGACCCTGGGGAGTTCTCCGGCTGCTCTTTTGGCACAGCTCCGCGATCGTGGCCGGCATATCCGACGGATGCAGAAGCGACGGGTCATCCGGATCGAACAGAGCGGCAAACGGTTTGGCTTCGGCTGCCGCCCCCACCATGTCGTCATAGGAGATTTCCCGCCCGTCCTCGGCTTCCCAGGCCCTCTTACAGCGCTGCAAAAGCCACATTCCCATGATGTTCCGCAGGAAACGGATGGTCCCTCCGTAGCCGGCTTCGTTCGTGAAGTTCCGGGAAAGCGATTCCGAAGTGATGATCGGCTCGCTTGTTTCCACACCGAGCAAGGACCAAGTTCCTGAGCTCAGGTACGCCCAGTCGGAACCCTTAGCCGGAACGGCCAAAACGGCACAGGCGGTGTCGTGTCCGGACCCTAAGACAACCTCGGTCTCCAGGCCCGTCTCCTCCGTGATCTCCGACAAGAGCGGTCCCAAGATACTACCGGTGGGTCGGATAGCCGGCATGATTTTGCGAGGAAGCTCCAGACGCCGGAACAGCTCGTCGGCCCAGGACCGCTTCCGGGCGTCCAGGAGCTGAGAAGTGGAAGCGATGGTTAGCTCGGAGCAGGCCATTCCGGTCAGAAGGTAGTTGAACAGGTCGGGCATGAAGAGTAGCTTCCCCGCGGCGGCCAGCAAAGCCGGTGACGTTTCCGCAGTGGCGACCAGCTGAAAGAGGGTGTTCAGCTGCATGAACTGGATGCCGGTGATCTCGTATATTTCTTCGCGCGAAAGATCCCGGAAGACCCGCTCCATCTGCCCGTCGGTTCGAGGATCGCGATAGCTCACGGGGTAACCGAGCAACGTTCCATCTTGATCGAGCAGTCCGTAATCGACTCCCCATGTGTCGACCGCGATGCCGTCCAGGCTGCGAAAACCCCGCTGAGCGATATCTGCCAGACCGAGTTTGAACTGACGGAACAACTCGAGCACATCCCAGTGCAAGCGGCCCAGCATGCGTACCTGGTGGTTTGGAAAACGATGAATGAGTTCCAATTCCAGGTGCTCGTCGGCCAGCGTGGCCAGCATCACCCGGCCGGTCTCCGCTCCGAAATCGACGGCGACGAAATGGGACGGCTCCATGGTTATGACCTCCTTCTCGATCCCGTTGGTCTCCGGCATAGGCGAGCCGCTGCACCCGAGAAGCTTAACCTTTCCCCCAGGTGCTTTCTGCGGCGACACGATTCGCATCTGTTACTCCGGGTCGCGTCCGGATCCGTATTGCAGCGTCGGCTTGTCGAAATGGGTCGCTCTTGAGACCGCGTTCGGCGGACGTGGAACCGCCTTCCAGGAACCCGGGGTGCAAAAGACCCCTGACCCGAAAGGGTTGGTTCGGACACTGCTTGCCCGACGCCGCTTCGGTTGTTTCGTCCGTCTCCAGGGTACAGTAGTGCCATGAAGCGCCGGTGATCTTCAGCGGTACAGAGGTCCGAGCCGAGTACACGCACGGTAGTCCGCTCCCTCCGCGTCGGCCGTACCGAAAGAACTCCAAGTGCCGGGGCGGAAAATTCTTTCTTCCTCGACGTTGTGCATGCATACGGGAATGCGCAGCATCGCGGCCAGAGTCAGGAGACGGTCCCCGACGTGCCCGTAGCTGAGGGCGGCGTGATTGGCTCCCCAGTTCGCCATAACGGAGTAAACGTCGCGGAAGGCACCCCTTCCGGTAAGCCGCGGGACGAACCATGTCGTAGGCCAGGTGGGATCGGTCCGTCGATCCAGCCGGTCGTGTACCTCGGGCGGCAATTCGACGGAAAAGCCTTCTGCGAGCTGCAAGACGGGCCCGAAGTCCTTTACCAGGTTGATTCGACTCATGGTCATAGGCATTCCCCCGCGAGTACAAAAGTGCGAGGAAAAGCCGCCGCCCCGAAAATACCCTCGACTAGCGGGACACCAAGTAGTTGCTTCCAAGCAGGCCTTGGCCTCTTCGGGACTAATCTCCCAGTAGGGTTTCAAGACGGGTTTTCCGTCTCGATTCTGACGGCCGGTGCCGTCGAGGGTACATGAACCGCTGTTGATCAGGTGGATGAAGCCGGCTTCCGCCGGACCCTCCGGTCGCCAGCCGGTCACGCGCCGGACGGCCGTCGGACTCCAATATGTCCGAACATCCGCGAAGATTTGGGCCGTATCGGTCAATAGGTGGCCGAAGGCCATGGCGACCCCGTTGAGGGAGTCGTTTTCCGTGGCCACTATGAAGGGTTCGCGGATCCCGTTCCAGTCGAAGGAAGAATTTAGTATGGCTTCCAGGAAATCTCCGTTGGGGAAGTGGTCGGTCCACTGTCTCTGTCCTTGAAAACCGCCAAGCAGGGCGTTGTGGCCCATGGCCTCTTCTTCGTAGCCCATTTCCGCCAATTTGGGGTTCCCGATCATTAGGTCGCGAACGATCATGGCCATCTTGACGCAGGTCTCCCATTCCCAGTCTTTGCGTTTTCGGTCGGCCTGCATCTCGGAAGGATTCAGATCGTCTCCTTCGCGGCACCAGCGGCGGACCCAGCCGACGGCTCGCTCGTATTCTTCCGGATCGTAAATCTGTTCTTCGAGGCGGCGCACGATCTCCGACATGTCGACCGTCTCCACACGCATTCCCAAGTAGTCCTGGAAGAAGTCGTGATTGACGACGGAGCCCGCGATCCCCATGGCCACTCCTCCCACCGACAGGTAACTCTTGCCGCGCATCTCCGCGACACACAGGCCGGCCTTTACGAAACGAAGTATCTTCTCCTGTACGTCACCCGGTATGGAAGTATCGTCGGGATCCTGGACGTCGCGACCGTAAATCCCGAAGGCCGGCAAACCCTTCTGCGTGTACCCGGCGAGAGCCGCGGCCAGATACACCGCGCCCGGTCTTTCGGTGCCGTTGAAACCCCAGACGGCCTTGGGTGTGAGCGGATCCGTATCCATAACCTCGAGCCCGTAACACCAGCAGGGAGTCACCGTGAGAGACACTCCGACTCCTTCGCGGGCAAATTTCACCGCCGCATGTGCGGCCTCGGCGACGCCGCCAATCGTACTATCCGCAATGACGCACTCCACCGGCAGGCCGTTGGGATGCCGTAGATTCGCTTCGATCAATCGAGCGGCACTCCGGGCCATTGACATGGTCTGTTCTTCCAGGAGCTCGCGGACGCCCCGGCGGCGACCGTCGATCACTGGTCGTATGCCCACCTTCGGAAGTTGGCCGATCAATCGCTGGGTAGGTGGATTTACGGGGAAATCAGCTGGTTGGTTCATGTTTTGCACCTCCTCTGGTAGTAGAGCAACTTATGAGTTAGTTCTTCTAGCTGTCGAGAGTCACTTCATCGCCGCAAATCACTATTGTCTCCCTTCGGCGGAGCTACGTACAGGGGTGGAACCCGGATGGAGCACCCCATCATGCGGTTACGGGCGGTGGCCGAGTGACTCGAGCCGGAGCCTGTAGTGGGGCGGCCGTTCCACGTGGCGACTACGTGAAACGGTGCTCGACGGTAATAAGTCTTACCGCTGGAGAACCTTAGGTGTAACGAGCCGCCTCGCTGCATAAGCAGTCGGACGGTGGAACTTTCCAGGGAGGAAGCGTCGGCGCTGGACTTTCGGAGGAGCGCAAGCGAGTCCGGTGAAGTAGCGGCATGTTCGTCTCAGGCTTCGGCGTCCGGCTCCGTGTGGCGTTAGATTGGTTTCGCTGTCCTAACTAGCAGATCGAGCAACCGGCAGTTCTCGGGCGAGGTCGCCCCATCCGGGAGAAGTGAAGGAGATGATTGTGGCCGGGGAACGTTCGGGGGCGTCGGGACAGGTTCTCGCCTGCCGCCTTTACGGAATAGGGGCAGGGAGGCATTCGCAGTCCCGGAAGAACGCGGTCAGCCGGTTTTGCCGGGCGCCCGAGTTCAAGATTTCGAAGTGAAATTCAAGAAAGTGGATTAATCGGTTGTCAGCGGGAGGGAAAAGACGCCGACTGAAGAATTTTGTGCCTCACGCAACGTTTCATTTTTCAGATATTTGGGAGTTTCGGCCGGCTTTAGCTGTGATATCGGCACGCAAGTTGCTACAATATATCGGCGAAAGGTGACGGCGAACGACGGCTGAGAAAAGGAGGGAGAAACACGAACGGGGCGGGAAAGCCCGCCCCGTTCGCTGGAGGGACGCAACCAAACCTAGTTTGGGTGGTGCGCAAACCCATTATACACTTCTTAGTGGGAGTGTCTACCTTTTTTGGAAAAAAAGAAGGGAGGCGCCGTCACCTTCATCTTCGGCGCCCCCTTTGGAATAATCAGGGCGACTTGGGAGTTAGGCGGTGTCGCCGCTACTCCTAGCTTTTCTCGATCACGACCAAAACATTTTGTGCATTGTTGCGGTTGTTTTCGTCCTGACCGATTTCGAGATACTTCGACAGTAACTGCTTGGCCTTCTCCTTATCGTTCTCCTCGTAAAAGGCGTGCATTCCGAGTTGATAATAGGCTTCGGCGTAAGCAGGGTTGACCTCCAGCACCTTCTCGAAGACCAGCTTGGCCTGTTCCTGGTTACCCGCCCGAACAAAGCGTTGCCCCAGTTCGAACAACCCTTGATCGACCGGTTCTCCCTTTAGTTCAAGATACTTTGTGTATGCGGCTACAGCCTGCGGGTAGTCCTTCAGCGCCATGTAGGCATTGGCCATCTCCGCCCACAGAGTGGGTTTCAGGTCGTCACCGACTTCTTCGAGGGATTCCTTGGCCTTCTCGATAGCTTCGGCGTGTTTACCTTCCTGATTCAACGACTGCACCGTAGCGACTTTTGCTTTCAGCGCGGCCTCCGCTCTAGCTTCCTGGATTTGCCCTATACGCCCTTTGAGTTCCGTGAAAGCTTGCTGGTTGGGGTCCAGTTCGATCGCTTTGTCAAGTTGCTCTACCGCTTCATCCATTCGGTTCATCTGGATGTATGCAAGCGCAGCGCTGTAGTAGACGTTGGGATTGTTTGGTTGTAGCTCGGCCATTTCCTCCAGCTTGTCGACAGCGGTCTCGAATTCCTTGTTCTCCATGGCCGTATCAATTTCGCCCGCTAGCTTGCGCAACGGCATCAGCTCAACCTGCTGGCGTATGTTCTCCAATTGCTGGCGAAGCATCGGGTTGTTCGGATTGGCCCGCGCGAAGATTTCGAGCAAGGCTTGTGCCCTGTGCAAACTCTCCTCGGCTTTGTCCCATTGCTTCTGGTTTAGGTACACCAGGGCGAGGTTGAAGTGAGTATTGGGCTCCGAAGGATTCACCGACAAAGCTTCCTGTAATACCTTTTCCGCCTCGTCGAATTTCTGCTGATGTAGCAAGGCGGCGCCCTGCTGCAGGAGCTCGTTGGCCCGGGCTGCCAGATTTCCGTCCTCGAAGTAGAGTGCCTGGTTGGGATCCCCCGGTTCGAGGGAGAGCGTGACCTCCTTGGAGGCTCCATTCTCTAGGACAAAAAACTCTTGAAAGGCCGGTGCGAAGCCTTCACTCCGGGCCCAAACCCGATAGATGCCGTCCTGGAGCTTCTTGAATTCGGCCCGTCCCTCACGGTTCGTATTCTCGTCTTTGATGTCCTGACTTCCAATGTCCATAATCCACACTTGGACCTTGGCGAGAGGGTTCCCGTCAGGGTCGAGGCACTGAACTGTAAGGGCGTTATTCTTGGCCGCCCATAAAGGTAACGTCGTAAGGAGAAAACTCAGAATTGCAATGGCCTGGATGGTGTAATTCTTTCTCATGGTGATCTTCCCACCTCTGTCCTGGAGTCTTCTTGAGTCGTCCAGGTTGTTTCAAGTCTGCCGAGCCTCTATCTCGGTTTACTCAGGCCGAAAAGGGCCGACTTTAACCTCCAAAACCGAGTCCGACCTCTCCTGACGCCAACCGTTGGACGCCTTAGGCCGGCCTTATCGGATCATAACTGAAAACTGCTTGTCGCGGGATCCCTCAGAAGGGAATCGGATTACCAGCATCTTC
>JAPXNP010000092.1:0-6823 GCA_033811955.1 Acidobacteriota bacterium | reverse complement strand
GAAAGTATTTCCGGCCCGTCTGGAAGCGGAAAGGGAAAGCGGAGGCAAGGTGGAAATCTTCTTGCTGCATCCTTTGGACGACCGGCGATGGGAAGTTCTTTTGCGGCCCGCTAGGCGCTGCGGGACCAGCAGCCAATTGAGAGTGAGTGACTCTTTAACGGCCGTCATAGACGAGAGGATTCCGCTAAGCGGCAAGGCGGTGGTGCGGTTCCAAGTAAAGGGGGACTTCTGGGAGTGCCTCGAACAGGTGGGGCACGTACCCCTTCCGCCGTATATCCGCCGCCCTGACGGCCGTACCGACCGGCAGCGCTACCAAACCGTCTTCGCTCGGCACAAGGGATCGGTGGCGGCTCCCACCGCCGGCCTTCACTTCACGCCGGCTCTGCTGGAGCGCATACCTCACTGCGCCATCACCCTACATGTCGGCTACGGAACCTTTCAGCCGGTGCGGGTTCAGGAAGTTGAGGCTCACCGCATGGAGGCCGAGTTCTGCCGCATCCCGTCGGAAATAGCCGACCGCCTGAACCGGCACCGACAACAGGGAGGCCGTATCGCCGCGGTCGGGACAACGACTGTCCGTGCTCTGGAGAGCGCCTGTGACGCAGAGGGACGGCTTCAACCGTTCGAAGGGTGGACGGAGCTGTACATCTACCCGGGCTACCGTTTCCGCTTCGTTGACTGCTTGATTACCAATTTCCACTTGCCCGGGTCGACCCTTCTCCTCTTGGCGGCCGCGTTTGCCGGCAAAGATTTGATCCTGGAAGCTTACCGCACGGCGGTCAGGGAAGGTTACCGGTTTTACAGCTACGGGGATGCGATGCTGATACTGTAGCGCTGTAGAGTCCCGCAAGCCGGCCTGGCACTGAGCTTGAGACGGACTAAGGGGACAGCACAATGTTCGCCGGGCGCGGGAAGCATACGGTGGGAAATCTTGGAACTCCGGGTCCTTGCCAAGACGTTGCAGGAAGAGAGGGGGATGCCCGAAACGGACATCCCCGGAAACCGATCAGCCGGCTTTCACCCGATAATCGTCTTTTTGGCAAACCCAGTACATTCCACCAGGAGCAAAAGCCGAACGAGCGACTTTAGTTGCTACGAGGGGGGAGCCGCACTGCGGGCAAAGTCGGGCCGTTCCGGCCACTCCCTTCTGCAAGAGACTGGCCCGCGCAGTCTTACTAAGTTTCTCAGCCATGACACATATCCTCCTAATTTCTGCAACCGCCTTGGGATTCCGCCGTTTGAGACGCAGTACTCAAACCGTACAAAAAAAGCCGCGCCCGAACGGCGGTTCGGGCGCAGCCCGAGAAAACAGCATTATACGCCGAGAAGAGGCCTTGTCAAGCGCGACGCTTCCGCATCGCCGGCGTAAGAGGGATCAAGTCAACAAGGCGATTTCCACTTGCGTAATGCCCTTAAGCTCCCGCTCCATGTATTTCTTAATTTTCTTGATAAGGGCTTTTTCGTTGAGCCGAATAGCTTCACGAGTCACGCCGAAACGGTCGGCAATTTCCTGTAGCGTCTTCGGTTCCTGGGCGATTAAACGCTCTTTCAAAATGACCCGTTCCCGTTCTCCCAAACCTCGGGCAAATTCTTCCAACTTGCGATTGAAAAGCTCCTGCAGCTCGCCCCGTGCCAGACGATCCTCAATCTGCTCTTCCGTGGTCCGTAACGTATCCACAAAACGCAGCTTCTCATCCTCGTCCACGTAAGCGTCCAGGCGCAGGTCGCCCGATTCGATGTTACTCTCCACCGCGCGAACGTCCTCTTCACTTACGTTCAAGCGCTCCGCCAACAACTGGTGCGTCGGCTCAATCCCCTGCAATCGCAGACGCTCCTTCTCGCGCCGAAGGTTGAACAGCAGACGACGGCGCTCATTGGTAGTCCCTACCCGGACGATACGAAAGTTGTCGAGTAGAAACTTGATGATGTATGCCTTGATCCACCACGAAGCGTACGTGGGGAGCCGATTCCCTTTGTACGGATCGAAGCGCTTCACCGCCTCGATCAAGCCGAGATTGCCTTCCTGAATGAGATCGATGACGTTGTGGTATACGCGAGCGTACAGACGGGCAATCTTCACCACCAGACTGAGGTTCGCCGTGACCAGGCGCCAGGCGGCCTGCTGATCGCCTTCCTCACGGTAGCGAACCGCCAGTTCATACTCTTCTTCAGCGCTCAGAGGCTTGAAGCGACGAATCTCCGCCAGATAACGCTGGAGCGGAGTAAGGGGGACCGGACGGGTCTCTTCTTGCACGGCTAAGAGGTGGTCTTCAACTTCGGCGCCAGCGTCGGTTTCCCTTAACTCTTCGTCGGTCTCGCCACTTAGGTCTTCAAGTTCGGCAAAAACCTCGACCTCGTCTTCCGGAGCCGACGCCTCCTCCTGGGGCTCTTCCTCGACCGCCATGGGAGAAACGCGAGAATCCGGTCCCGCCTCCATCGATTGCTTGCGCGGGCTCACTTTTGGGATTCTAACATAGCGACCGCCGACCCCGGGATTGACCGGCGGACGACCCCAAACACCCGTCAACTATCCCAAGACCACCCCGAACCGGGATTCACCTTGCTCTTCGCTGCAGTCCCAACAACTCAATAATGCGATCCTTATCCGCTTCAACCTGAATCGGCCGATTGGCAAATGTGGAGTGCAATTTGCCTCGTTTTCGCACAAGGATCGTCTCGTAGGCGGCCTCTTCGTACAAGTTGTCGAGGTGGTAGTTCACCGTGTAGTCCGGATCCTTCAGCTGGTTCCCGGTCAAAATCGCCACGATCTCCTCGTCGGGATCGATCGTGATCCGAGGATCACCGACCCGGCTCATGGCCATCAGCTTCCTCAATCCGGCGACGGTGGTGGCGGAGGCCGGCTCGCACCCGATGCCGTCTCGGCCCAATACGGCCTTAGCGTCGGCGATTTCCTGTTCGGTAACGACATCGCACCATCCGTCGCTGAACTCCAAGGCCCGGACGGCTTTCTTCCAGCTGATGGGCTTGCCGATCTTAATGGCGCTTGCCAGCGTAAAAGCGTGGTCAACGGGCACGAGCTCCCGAGAGCTTGAGACCAAGGTCCGGTACAGGGGGCTCGCTCCCGCCGCTTGGATAATGGTCAGTCGCGGCACCTTGTCGATGAAGCCCAACTCCTTCAGTTCCATCAACGCCTTGCCGTAAGAAGAGCTGTTCCCCAAATTGCCCCCGGGCACTACGATCCTGTCGGGGATCTTCCAGTCCAACTGCTCAAACAGGTGAAGCATCACCGTCTTTTGCCCCTCCAAGCGGAAGGGATTGACCGAGTTCATGAGATAGAGATCCGTCTCCCGCGACAGTTCCTGCACCAACTGCATGGCGACGTCGAAATCGCCCTCAATCTGGATGGTGACGGCTCCATAATCAAGACTCTGGGAAAGCTTCCCGTAGGCGATCTGCCCCTCCGGGATGAAGACCACCGCCCGCATCGTGGTACGGGCGCAGTATGCGGCCATCGAGGCCGACGTGTTGCCGGTCGAGGCACAGGCCACGGCGGAGGAACCCAGTTTACGGGCCTGGGTGATGGCTACCGTCATTCCATAGTCTTTGAAAGAGCCGGTCGGGTTCCAACCCAGCGGTTTCACCTTCAATCGGCGGATTCCGGCATATTCCGCGGACTTCGGAGCATCCAGAACGGGAGGGTTGCCCTCCCCCATGGTCACAACCCACCGATAGTCGCCCGGCCCAAAGGGAAGCAACTCCCGGTAGCGCCACACGCCGCTGACATCCAGCGGGTGGTTGGAACAGCGGCGGCGCAGAAAGAGGCTCCGCAGAAAATCGGGGTCTACATCCTTTGGAAAGTCGTAAACGATGTCGAGCAAGTCCGTACAAACGGGGCACCGATAGATCTTACTTTCGATAGGAAACTCGAGACCGCAGCCCGGAGTATTGATGCAGCGGAAGCGATAGCTTGTTTCCAGCCGCTTGTAGCCCGTGTCCGGTTCCGGAAATTCACCCGCTCTCCCCACGACTTCACCCTCCCGTAACAGTCAAGAGGCCGAAAGCTCCAGCCGAACGCCCAAGTTCAGCCATAAGGTCCGAACATGCCCGATCCCAGCCTCAGCAACCCATCTAACACCCCTTACACCCCCGCAGCCGAAGACCATCATGCTACCACGCTCAGGATCGACCGGCACCCGAACAAGCTCACAACTCAGGCCCGACACGTCGCAAGCGCCAAGCCGCCGCGGATGCCGCCGAGAGCAATAGGCGCCAAAGTTTCGAGGCTCGAAGTCCAAGGTGTCATCCGACGGCGCGGCCGGCACACTGCACTCACGCAAAAGAGCGGTCCACTTTCCAGCGGCAAGGCTGTATCATGAGCTTCGATTATGCGCGTTGGACTGTTCGTTACCTGCCTGGTGGATCAGCTTTTCCCTCGCGTCGGTGCGCGCACCCTTCAGTTGCTTCGGTTGGTGGGGCTCGAGGTCGTCGTCGATCCGCGAGGAGTCTGCTGCGGCCAGCCGGCCTTCAATACAGGTTTCACGGCCGAAGCTCGACGCGTCGCCCGCGGGCTGCTGGACTGCTGGGACGACTGCGACGCAGTGGTGGCTCCGTCCGGCTCCTGCGTCGCCATGATCCGACACCACTTACTCGAGCTTTTCGAAGACGATCCGGCGCTCAAAGACACCGCCCGTTCTCTGGCCGAGCGCACGTGGGAACTGTCCGATTTTCTCGTCAACCGATTAGGAATCACCGACGTGGGCGCTCGCTTCTCCCACGTTGTCACTTATCACGACTCTTGCCACACGTTGCGAGAGCTCCGGATTGAGAAAGAGCCACGGTTGCTGTTGCAGGAGGTTCGAGACCTCGAACTGGTCGAGATGAACGACGGCAACGCCTGCTGCGGATTCGGCGGAACCTTCGCGGTCAAGTTTCCGGACATCTCGTCCGCTATCGGAAACGAGAAGGTCCGCTCCATTAAGGCCACGGGTGCCCAGTTCGTGGTAGGCGGCGACGTCAGTTGCCTGATGCATATCGGAGGTCTTCTGCAGCGGGCCGCACTGCCGATCCGACCTCTGCACTTGGCCGAAGTACTGACGGAGTCCTCATGATTCGCATTCGCCCGCAGACTGCACGTTATCTTTACGACCGGCACCTGCAGGAAGTGCTGCGCACCACCATGGCCACCGCCCAGCAGGCACGTGACGAGGCGGTGGCGGAAGTGGAGAACTGGGAAGAGCTGCGCAACTACGCCCGCCAGGTGAAACTTCACACCCTGGCCCACCTGGGTGACTACCTCGAGGCGCTGGCCGATCGTATCTCGTCCCGGGGAGGCCGAGTCTTTTGGGCTGAGACGGCGGAGGACGCGTGCAATTACGTTGTCGAGACAGCCCGGCGCCACAGCGCCCGCACCGTGGTCAAGAGCAAGACCATGCTGGGCGAAGAGATCGGCATCAATACGGCATTGCAGAAGGCCGGCGTCGAACCGGTCGAAACCGATCTGGGAGAATTCATCGTCCAGCTCTGCCAGGAACCCCCGTTCCACATCATTACACCTGCCTTCCATAAGACCCGGCAGGATGTGGCCCGGATTTTCACCCAGCACCTAGGGCAACCCTTAGGCGAGGATCCGGAAGAACTCACGGCCGCAGCCCGCAAGGCTCTGAGGGAAAAGTTCCTTCAAGCTGACTTGGGCATTACAGGGGTCAACTTGGCGGTCGCCGATTCGGGTCACCTGGTGGTCGTAGAGAACGAAGGAAATGCGCGCCTTTCGCTCTCCGCTCCACCGGTGCACATTGCTTTGATGGGCATCGAAAAGGTCATCCCCCGCCTGCAGGACCTTCCGGTGTTCCTGAAATTGCTGACCCGTAGCGCAACCGGCCAACGGATTACCAGCTACGTCAACCTAATCGGAGGGCCGAGATGCCCCGAAGAAGTCGACGGCCCGGAGGAATTCCATCTCGTGCTGGTCGACAACGGGCGCAGTCGCATTTTGGCGGACGAGCGGAAACGCGAGACCCTCGCCTGCATCCGCTGTGGCGCCTGCCTTAACGTTTGTCCGGTCTACGGGAGGATAGGCGGCCACGCCTATCGTACGGTTTACCAGGGGCCCGTCGGAGCCGTGCTGATGCCTCAATTGTTGGGTCCGGAACAGGTTCCCGAGCATCCTTTCGCTTCGACTCTGTGCGAGGCATGCCGGGACATCTGTCCGGTAAAAATCGATATCCCAAGACTTCTGCTGGAACTTCGTCGCGAGCTTCCCCGCCGGTACCGCCGAGGCGATGCTTTGGCTATGCGGGTATGGGCCTGGACCTTCGAGAATGCCGGCCGCTACGCCGGAATCTCCGCCTGGGGTCGCCGCTTGTTGCGTCTTTTCTACCGCGACGGCCGACTCGCTCTTCCGCTGCCCGTGCTCGGCCGGTGGCAGAGCACTCGGGACTTGCCCCGCTTACCGAACAAGACGTTTTACGAAGAGTTCTCCAACCAGTCGGCTGACGGGGGAGGAAACGGACAATGAAACAAAGCGTTATACCGGCGAAGTTGCGTCGATCGGCCGGCTCGGCTCCACCACTTCCCGTCGAACCTCCTGCCGGTCCCGACATCGCCGATCCCGTGGAGCGGTTTTGCCGGGAGGCGGAACAGGCTCAAGCCAGGGTGCGACTCCGCCCCGACCCCTTGGAGGCGCTCCGGGAGGCGGCCGTCTCTGCCGGTACAGACACGATCTACTGGCAAGATCCTGCCGCCGCTTCGGCCCTGGGGATACCACTTGCAGGCGGGGAATCGTCCGCTGAACCAAGTCTCTTCTACTCTGCAGTGCCTGGAGCACAGGATTCCGAAGCTCCGTCTGCTCCCTTGGAGGTTCGGC
>JAPXNP010000091.1:0-6908 GCA_033811955.1 Acidobacteriota bacterium | reverse complement strand
CGTATGCACCGATTCTTATCGGCCGTTCGGTTTGGCCCGAACCCTTGGGAGAAAGCGTTCCAGTCCAAGTAGCTCCTCGCTTCAACAGAATCTCGTCCCCGGCACGAAAGACTTCCCGGTTGACCCGTGAGAGGGTCTTCCACGGCGCCTCTTCCGAGGTGCCGAAATTTGAGTCGTCGCCATCCTTCGAATCCACGTAATAGGTGTCAGACCTGGCCGAACCCACCGTCAGCGCCAGCAGTACGAATGCCGTTACCAAGCAAACTCTTGTCCTGGTCCGGCAGTGACGTCCCTTCTCTACTAAGCAATCACCGACTCGGCGTCCAGTGCTGTCGGGTGTATGGAGGAGTGTTTTCATATGGTCGTATGCTTGACGTAACCGTAGCCGCTGTCAAGTAATCCCCGCACAGCAGCAAACCGCTTTCGGAACGTCTTGGCGCAAATCAACGCATATCCCGCCTCTTGGTTACGGGATCTCGAGGCTTAGCCCTCCGCTCACCGGAAAGTGCTTGAAACGAAAGATTGGAAGGCAGTGCAAAGACGAACCAATCTCAAACGTATCCCGTCTAGCTGCGAACCCCGACACGGACTCGTGAACCCCGTCCCGTCGGACAAGAAGGAAGTTTGCGTCCTTCGGCGCCTCGAGTACGAACCGACTTTGCCGGACCAGATTCCGCTGCGATCAGGAAACCCGCCGCCGCTTACTTTGCGGTTCGACGCGAACGCTTGCCTATCCTGGAAGCCGCGGTTAGAATTGCTTGTTGCGGCTGGTTGTTTCCCATCTGCTGCCCTCGGGATTTGCGGAGAGGGTGATTTCTATCTTGCTTTCCAAGCAGCGATGCATTAATTTGTTGGCAGTTCCGGGTTGTTTTCATTCCGCGTAACCCAAGTAGGGCGTGGACGCAGCACACTGAGGAGAACATGAGCGCAGGGCCGGGAAGTCGTCCAGAGTCCATCAACCGGACGGAGATGCTCCGGTCCAATTTCTCCACCATTCTCCATCACATACGAGAGCACGGTCCCACCTCCCGTTCGGCCTTGGCGCATATGACCGGTCTGAACAAAGCCACCATTTCGCGCCTCGTGGACAAGCTGATTCAAATGCAACTGGTCCATGAAATCGGCGAAGATCGCTCGGAAGGTCGGGGCCGTAGAGCGGTCTTGCTGGAAATCAATCCGGCGGGCGGTTTCACCGTTTCAGCCGAGATCGGTGTCGGCTTTATCGTCGTTGTCTGCGCCGATCTGAGCGCCCAAATTCTTTGGCGCAGGCAAGAAGACACACGGCACTTGGAAAGTCCGGAGGCAGTCCTGGAGCGCTTGGCTCAGCTGATACGCAAGGCCACCCAGTTCGGCTTTACCCGGTTTTCACGATTCATGGGTCTGGCGATAGGCATGCCGGGTGTGGTCGACTCAGCGGACGGTACACTCTTGTTTGCACCAAACCTTGGCTGGCGCGGCGTACCCGTAGGACGTCTCTTACGTGTAGGCTTCCAATACCCGGTATTCGTCGACAACGAAGCGAATCTCGCCGCCCTGGGAGAGTACTACTACGGAGCCGCCCGCGGTCACGAGCAGATCCTGTACATCAGTGCCGGCATCGGCGTGGGCGGAGGCCTGGTCCAGGAAGGACATCTCGTGACCGGCGCATCGGGGTTCGCAGGCGAATTCGGCCACATGACCATCGATCCGAAAGGGCGCCGTTGCAATTGTGGTAACCGGGGGTGCTGGGAGACGCAAGCCAGTCAGGCGGCGTTGTTTCGCCGGATCCGCGAGGAGATCTCCTCGGGTGCTCCAAGCCTTCTGGTGGACCTTACGCAGGGGAACTTGGACAACTTGACGGTGGAGCTGGCCATCGAGGCGGCCGAACGAGGGGACCCGGTGGCCGTTGAAGCCTTTCGGCAGGTTGGAGCCGCCTTAGGAATTGGGATCGCGTCCCTCATCAACGCCTTCAATCCGGATCTCGTCGTCTTTGGCGGGTCTCTAAGCGCCGCCAAGTCCCTGATCTTCCCGGCTCTCAAGCACGAGGTCCAAGAAAGAGTCTTGCCGTACCTCGGGGACGTGGCCCATCTCGTATGCGCGGAGAACGGGAAAGACAACTGTGTTCTGGGCGGTATCGCCCGCGTGTGTCAGTGGGTCATTCAGAATCCACTGCGAGCCGGGGCGGAAAAGGCGTTGGATGCGACGGACGAAGAACCGACGTCCGTGTGGCGCGACCTGGGAACTCGGTGAATGGCCTGCTTACGAGCCTCACGCTGACTCGGCGACAATCGTACCTCCCCGGTTGAAGGGTTCCATCTACGCAGCGGCCTCGCGGTCCCTTCGTGCGAGGGGCCCTTTTTCCGGCGGAAGCGGTGCGCCGTCGCTATACGCGAAGATACTGGAGGCGGCCCGGCGAAAAGCCCGTCTCCGCTCAGTGCGCCGCGTGCGGCCGCACGTTTGCCCCTCGCAGATTCTCCAGGGCCAGATCGGCGCTCTCCGCCGCTTTGACGCCATACCGTGCATCGCGAATCACGCCGTCGGGGCCGATCACGAAGTGACTGCGGATAATCCCCTCCGTCTTTCTTCCAAAACGCGTCTTTTCCCCCCAAGCGCCATAGGCCTTCGCAATTTCATGATCGGCGTCCACCAACAGGAGAAAGGGAAGGTCGTGTTTCTCCTTAAACTTCCGGTGGGAAGCTACGTTGTCGGGACTCACCCCGAGGACGACGGCTCCGCGGCGGGTGATTTCGGGATAACGGTCCCGAAAAGAACAGGCCTGTTGCGTGCATCCGCTGGTGTGGTCTTTGGGATAAAAGTAGAGAATCACGGTTCTGCCGCGAAAATCGGATAAGCGCACCCTGGTACCTACATCCGCCATCGCTTCAAAATCCGGGGCCGTATCCCCGGGCTTCAACTTCGGCATAATTCCTCCTGCTTTTCTCGCCTCCTACAGAATACACCGCCCCTGTCACCGGAATTGGTACACAGGGAGGCAAGTCTCTGCAATGAGTATCGTAGCCGGAAAACAGCAGAAGGCACGAACCTCCGGCGCTTTGACGAGGCTCGCTTCACCCGGCCGGGACCCCGGCTCTTCGTCCGGCTGAAACGTAAACTACCGATCGGGCGGCCCGCCGAGCTGACGTTTGCCGGAAGCTTGCCGCCCCATCCTGACCTCGACGATCGGCGAATCCAAAGCCTAAGAGCAAACCGTCACCTTCTCCGAACCCTGAGCGAAACTCGCGCAGAATAACCCGTACTCACCTGAAACGTGAAACTTACACCCGCACCTCTCAGCCCGGAACTCCTCGAAGCTCACTCGTAGCCGGGCCGCAGCATTCCGCCCACCCCGTCTACGTTGCGAAGCACTTTCAGCTAAACTGACCGGGTGGCGGCGACAGTTATCAAGAAAGAATCTTCTAAACAATTGCTGGCCGCGCTCCCTGAGCTTGTCGCTCAGCTTCTTGCCGCTGAAGAAGAGGAACCTTGCCCTCCCTACCAAGGGGCGGAAGAGTTGACGCGGTTGTTCGATTTGTCGGTTCCGGAGTGCGGCTTGGACCACTCGGATCTGATAGAACTGCTTCGGAAGGTAATCCTCGCTACTCCCCGAACGGCCACCCCGGCCTTCGTGAACCAGTTGTACGGGGGACGCCTTTGGCCGGCCACGCTGGCCGAAATGCTGACCGCCATGTTGAACAACAGCATGTACACGTTCAAGGTGGCGGGTCTGCAGATCTTGATCGAGGAACAGGTCATCGCCGAGATGCTGCGCCTGGCCGGTCTCACCCGTGGTGAAGGGATCTTTTGCCCCGGGGGTTCCATCTCGAACTTGGTCGCGATGCTGGCCGCCCGTCATTTTGCTCTACCGGAAGCACGAGAGAACGGCTTGCATCGATCAGCGCCTCTTCGCGTCTATGCCTCGGATCAGGCTCACTATTCCATCACTAAGAATGCAGGCATCCTGGGATACGGCCGTCACAACGTGCGACTGATTCCCACCGACGAGAACGGGAGGATGAATACCGATTTGCTGGCGGCAGCCGTCGCGGAAGACCGCCGGAACGGTTGTTTTCCGGTGCTCGTCGTGGCCACGGCCGGAACCACGGTCTTGGGGGCTTTTGATCCAATCCCGGAGATCCTCGAAATAACGCAGCGATTCGGGCTCTGGCTGCACGTAGATGCGGCCTTGGGGGGCGGTTTTCTGTTCCATCCCGAGCATCGGGGACGCCTGGCCGGCGTCGAAGCGGCCGACTCGGTCACCTGGAATCCTCACAAGATGCTGGGGGTGCCGCTCAGCGCCTCCGTCGTTCTCTTCGCGCGCAAAGGCACCTTGGCGGAAAACCTCAGCGAAGCGGCCGACTACCTCTTCCAGGAGGACGACGCCGACTTGAACCCGGGTTTGCGTTCCATCCAGTGCGGTCGTCGAAACGACGCATTGAAGGTCTGGGCCGCCATGCAGTATCTGGGGAAGGAGGGTCTTTGCCGTAGGGTGGAACTACAGTTGGCATTGGCTCGCTTCGCCGCCCTGGAAATCTCTAAAGATCCTGCCTTCGAGCTGGCTGTGCCGCCCGCCTCCGTGACCGTTTGCTTTCGACTGCGGGGAGCCGACAGCCCGGCTCTGGCCCACGCTTTGAATGAGCAGGGGCTGGCGAAGATCAGCTGGGCAAGCTTCCGGGGACAGACGTTTCTGCGCTTGGCCTGCGTCAACCCCGACATGACGGAGGAGGATCTGAGAGCCCTCCTCCGCAACATAAAGTACGCCGGCGAGAGGCAGCAGAACGCTCACTAAAAGGGACTGACCGGGACGGCCCGGGCGGCCGGAACGCCGCGAGTTCGTTCGAAACGCCTCAGGCCTTCAAACGGTTCTCTTTGGGATCCCAGAGCATCGTCCGGTTTTGCCGATAGGCTTCAACTCCCAGCTTGATCGCCACCATGGTGGCCGTTCCCAACTCCACATTCGCGTATGGTTCACCTCCGTGGCGAATGCAGTCGAAGAAGTTGCGCCACAAGTCGGGCCGCTCGTCCAATGGAACGACGATTTTCTCGTAACCCCCGTTGCGCTCCCGAAACTCGGACACGTAGTCTCCATTCCCACTGACCGTCAGATCCCGATCAATGTCAATCGTGCCGTACTGGCCGCAGATCCGCACCGGAATCGGCGTGTCGTTGGTCAACATGCTCAGCAAGTGCACGGTGAACTCGCTGGGATAATCGACCGACATAGTGAACACGTCGGGGATGTCTCTTCCGTCCTTCAGCAAGTAGAGCCCTCCGCCGGCGTTCACTCGCAGCGGGTACTCCCCGTGATTGCCTGTTATGGAGATGAGTAACGGCGCGAGAATGTGATAGAGCAAGTCGGTCGCAACCCCGCCGTTGTACGGCCAGTATTTCCGGAACCGGAAAAAATGTTCCGGGTTCCAGGGAATCTTGTCGGCCAGTCCCCACTCGTGTCCCAACCACAGGTCCCAGTTGATATAGTCGTCACCACTCTTGTCCGGTCCGGCGGTTTCGTCGATGGGGAACCAAACGTTGAACGCGCAGCCTCGTACATTCCGATTGTAACCGCCCTGCGCCCACGTCACCGGCCCTACTCGACCCGCTCGGATTAGTTCTTGCGCCTTCCAAAACTGATCGTTTGCAGTCCGCTGCGGCCCTACTTGGAACACCTTTCCGGTCCGGTGAACGGCTTCCCGAACCTGGAACGCCTGCTCGACGGTGAGTGTCATCGGCTTCTCACAGTAGACGTGCTTTCCCGCTTCCATCGCTTCAATGGCAATCTTCGCGTGCCAATGGTCCGGGGTCACAATGATGACGGCGTCGATATCGTCGCGGGCCAGCACCTCCCGATAATCCATGAAGCCTTCACACCCGGCCTTCTCCATCGCCCGCTTCAGACGCCGCCGATACACGTCGCAGACAGCCGCGATCTCGCAGCCGTACTCTTCGCCATGTTCCAGCAATCCGAGCAGGTGGTAGTTGTAGCCCTGGCTCCCTACGCCGATAATCCCCACCCGAATCCGTCCGTTGGCTCCTTGCACCCGGCGATAGCCGGCCGCGGACATGACCAAGGAGGCCACCGCACTCTGTTTGAAAAACTGACGACGATTAGAATCTTCCGGCATGTTGCCCTCCATTCGTTACGTTCTTCGTTACCAAGCCGCTAAAAATGAGGAAGACGACAGAGGCACTGTACGACCGCCGAGACATCGCGTCAACCGGCGGCCGTTTTGAGGAGAAATGTACGGCGGTGCCGAGGGGAACCGACACCGCCGTAGCTCCAAGGAGGAGTGGAGGGATTCTCATCACGTGGGATGCTTGAGATACAGCAAAGTTTCAAGTAGCCCTCGCACTCAGTCCTCCAGCAACCGTAGTGTCAGGTGGGAAGCCACAGAGCGCCCGTGGTGTATGCGCTGAAAGGCTCTTTGGAAATCAGACTCGCCGGCCGAGTAAATGTCGACAAATTTCTGCGGGTTTCGGTCTACGAGCGGAAACCAGCTGCTCTGGATCTGGACCATGATCCGGTGGCCGCCCTTGAAGGTATGAGCCACATCGGGCATGTCGAAGTTGACGGCCGCAACCGTCTCCGGTTCCAGAGGCTCCGGGTACGTATAACTGTTGCGGAACTTCGCCCTCATGACCTCCGCCCGCACCAGCATTTGATACCCACCCATAGGCACCGGCAAATGCTTTTCGGCCGCCGGTGGATCGGGAAAGTCTTGGGGAAAAACGTCGATCAACTTTACGACGTAATCGGCGTCGGTCCCGGTGCTCGAAATGAACAGCCGTACACCCACAGGACCCACCACTGTTACCTCCCGCTCCAGCTCGGGTGTCAGGTAAGTCAAGACATCCGGACGGCGGGATGCAAAACGCTGATCCTCGACCATGTACTCGATGCTTCGGTCGATCCGAATTTCCTGGGTGTACGGAAC
>JAPXNP010000090.1:0-6925 GCA_033811955.1 Acidobacteriota bacterium | reverse complement strand
AAGCAACATCGACTGAGGAACCTCTCGGACCGGTTTCTCCGCATACCATTCCACGCCGGCCGAAGCGAATCCCATCCCGAAGAACTTTACGTAGCAAGCCAACGTCATGGTGCTCGTAAACAGCCCCACGATGCCTCCCACGATCAACGGCCATCGGTCGCCCCCGGCTAGAATTGCCGCTACGACAATGCCCCATTTGCTATTGAAGCCGCTGGTAGCCGGTGCACCCGCGATGGCCAAGGAGGCAAAACCCGCCAACAGACTCGTCCACGGCATCAAGCGCAGCAGTCCGCCCAGGCGGTTCAAATCCCGCAGGCCCGTGGCATGAAGAACACTGCCGGAGATCAGGAAGAGCAAGCCCTTGAAGACGGCATGGTTGACCACATGGTACAGAAGAGCCGCCAGAGCCAGAACGGCCAGTTTCTTGCTCCAGGGATCCTCGGCCACCAGTAGCACGGCGGCCGAACCAAGAGCGAACACGATGTAGCCCACCTGCCCGATGGAACTATAGGCCAGCAAGCGCTTCATATCACTCTGCTTCAGGGACTGGACGGTACCCAGAAACAGCGTGAGGACTCCCGCGGCCGCGAGACCACCTCCCCATAGGAATATCAGGGTTCCCATGTCGCCTCGCGCGGGCAGCACCCAGAGCAAGATTCTCAAGAGGCCGAACACCCCAGTCTTGATGACGATCCCGCTTAGCAGAGAGCTCACCGGACTTGGCGCCGCACTATGCGCTCCCGGCAACCAAGCCTGCCCGAAGGGAAACACCGCGGCTTTTACTGCGAATCCCAACAGTAGAAAACAGGCCGCAACCGTCACCGTACCCGACGCAGCCGAAGAGAGAGCGCCGGCCACGTCTTCCAGAGAGACTCCCGGCCTCCACGAGTCCAGCATCCACGCACCGAGACTGACGCTTGCCCAGGCCAATTCCATCCAAAACAGGTAAACGTTCGAAGCCCGTCGAACTTCGTCGCCCTGGGCGCATCGGATCAGGACGTATGAGCTGAGAGTCATCACCTGCCACGCCGCGGTAAAGCCCACCGAAAGGTCGTCCACCACAAGGAGTCCCGCAATGCCGGCCAAGAACAACGGGAAAGCCGTCATGAAGCGCCGAATGACTTCCGGGGCGTCGTGCTCAAGATAACGCCAGGAGAACCATCCACTCGCCACTCCTAGCAGACCGGCGACACCAAGAAAGAGAGCCGACATACCGTCGAGCAGAAGAGGAAGTTGTACCGACCCGAGGTGCCACTCCCAGGCGCCTCCGGCGTTTAGGTAAAGCACCGCCCATCCGATCCAGCACCACCCGACGAAGGCCAGCGAACTTCCGACGCCGTTGATCAGCGACACCAAATTGCGGCGTCGATACAGCACCAGCCCAAGCAACGCGCTGAGCAGGTATACGACGAAAATGCTGGAAACAACCCCGGCGACACTAGATGACATAAGCCCCGACCTCCTCTGAAGCGACCCGGGGAGCCAACCAGGCCAGCAGCTGTTCCAGGCTTGCCCGCACCGGTTCACTCAGCGGCCGTCCCATTGTCAGACACGCAGGAACCACTCCCAACAAGCCGACATCTTTACCCGCCCTGACCCAAAACTCACAACAAAGCATCAGCGACTGGTTGTGCGTAGAAGGGCTGCCCCGATCGGCGAGAATCTCCTGCGCCGGACCCAGTACGACAGTTCCGGCGGGAAGAGGAGCTTCCACCGCGTCCAAAAGTAGAACCCTCCGCCAGGGCCCGTCCGCTACGGGTACCACATAGCTCTCGGGTACATCCCCCGCGACGAGCACCTCATGCGGAGATCCGCTCCACAGCCTTCGCAGGCTCTCGGCCAACTCCACACCGACGCCGTCGTCGCCTTGCAGCGGATTGCCCACGCCTACCAGACACATCGGCTCCTCCATCAACTCGAGCAACCTGGCGAAACCCCATACCGACGAAGCAGGGAGTCCTTCTTCACCTCCCCACACCACGCCGCAATCCGGAACGCCGGTTTCGTACTTAGGGAAGCCTGTCGTTCCGTCAACTCTTCTCCGCATCCTAGATCTGTTCTCCCAGCGTCTTGATCTGCCGGTAGGTGTACACGGGACCGTCGACGCAGACCAACGTTCGGCCGATGGCGCAATGCTGACACTTTCCGATCCCGCACTTCATATGACGCTCCAAGGTAGAAATGATGCAATCCTCCGACATCCCCAAGCGCAGCAGCTCGGCAATGACCGAGTTGAACATCACGGGGGGCCCGCAAACGAAGGCGACCGTGTCGTGCACGGGAATGTGCGCTTTTTCAATCAGGGTGTGAACGAAACCGGTCTCCCCCGTCCACCCCGGCTGTGGGTGATCGATCGTGATATACGTTTCAAAGCCCTCGATCTTGACCCACTCGTCAATCATGTATCGATACATCAGATCCTTGGGCGTTCGAGCACCGTACAACAGGATGATCCGCCCGAACTCCTCCCGATGCTGTAGGACGTGGACGATGGACGAACGCAAAGGAATCAGCCCGATTCCGCCGGCTACGTACACAATGTTCTTGCCCTTGATCTCTTCGAACGGGAAACCGTTTCCGAACGGACCCCGGAGACCCACCTTGTCACCGACTTCCAACCGGTGAAGAGCCGAAGTGACCTTCCCGATCCGCCGAACCGAGAGATGGAAAGGATCATTCTCCGGGCTCGGGGGAAGAGAAACGGCGAATTCCCCTGCTTCAAAAACCGTACACATGACGAATTGTCCCGAGCGAAACCGAAAATTCGCCATGAGTTTCGGATCGTCGAACTCCAAGTAAAAGGTCTTCACGTCCTCGATCTCGTCCCGAATCTCACGCACGGTCGCTACCTCGGGCACTGTAACGATCACGCCTTCGGGCTCATGTCGAAGTCCCGCAGCCAGGCTCATTCCGCATCCTCCTCAATTTCCCGCCGGATGTACGTGACAACGTTGGGCAATCCGATGTCTCCTGGACAAACCCAAGAGCAGCGCCCGCAACCCACGCATCCTGGTCGGAGGTACTTCTTGGCTTGCGAATACGAAAGCTTGCAAAAGAACCGCTTGTTACGTCGGTCTTCCACCGGCTTGCGGGGGTTGTGGTCTCCCGCCATCCTGGTGTACCCCTCGTACGCACATGAATCCCAACAGCGAAGCCGAACCCAGTGGTCACTACCCATTTCCGCAACGTCCTCCACGTTGAAGCACGAGCAGGAAGGGCAGACGAAGGAGCAAGCGCCGCACTCGAGACACTGCTTGCCGATGAAATCCCACGTCCCTTCTCGGACAAAGCCGGTCGTTATGCGATTTGTGACACGCGAGATCCATGCTTTGTTTTCCACGGCCAGGCCGTCAAACGAGCGCACCGATTCATCTACAATGGACTGCTTCCAATCCGACGCCTCCGCCGGAGCTTCTTTCCAACCCAGCTCTCGAGCCACGGTTTCGCCGTGTTCGCTACCCACCTCGACGAGCCAACCGTCTTGCAGGGCGATCAGGTTCAAATCAAACCCATCCCTCGGCGCCGGGCCCGAGTCGGTGCATACGCAGAAGCACTGGGAGAAGGGTCGTGCACAGGTATTGCTGACGATGAACAAGCGACGTCGGTGACGACGGTACATCTCGTCCACAAACTCCTGGCCCAGGAAAAATCGGTCAAGGCACAGGAGTCCTTCCAAGTCACAGGATCGAACACCGAGCAAGGCCTTCGCTTCGCTTGGATCGGAAAGGGCGATCGAAACCTCCCGGCTCTTGCGTTCGTATCGGTAACGCAAAAAGGCGTCGATGTGGGGAAAGACCACCTGCTTGATCGGATTGATGGGTATTTCCGCCTTCCAATCCGGCTCCTCCCGTGGAGCCAATTCCCTGAACACGACTTGGTGAGTGTGGGTCTCGGAGACGGGACCGTACAGCCGGTGAGAAACCCTCAGATACTCAACCAAGCCTTTCAGCTCACCACTATCGATCTGGTACATCACGCGATCCTCTCGATCGTCACCGGGACACACGCCGTTTCACCCCTTTGAAGCGCACCCTTGTGTTCCAAAAGAAATCGATTGACCATGTCTCTCACGAAATAAGGAACATAGAGAGTACCCGGCAAAACGTCGTCTGAGACCTTCACCTGCAGTTCCATGCCGCCTCGTCGGGAACGTATCCGTACTTTCTCCTTATCGCGAACCCGAAGGCGCCGCGCGTCCTCGGCGGCCATTTCTACGAAACCGTCCGGATACAGTAGAAGTAGAGCGTTATATTCCCGACGAGGAAGAAAGGTCTTGTTCAGTAGGTTGTTCAGGTGCCAGTAATGCTGAGACTTGCCGAAGAGCAGCAAAAATGGGTATTCGTCGGAGGGAGCCGAAGGTTCTCCCAATTCTTGAAGAACAACAAAACGAGGAAACGGCTTTGACGAAACTTCACTCCCCTCTTCCCTGGGCTTAAGGGTATCCGCAAGGGGCCATTGCACCCCTCCCCAAGTCCGAGCCAACAGATCGTGGCTGAGGCCCCGATACGCCGGAGTCAGATCGGCGATTTCCTCCATCACTTCCCGCGGCGACGTGAAGGGCCACCGCCGACCACAGGCGGCTGCCGCTTCCACCCAAAAACGCCAGCCTTCGAGCACTCCCGTCGGAGGTGAGAGCTTCCGGCCTGAAACCTGCACACGGCGCTCGCCGTTCGTGAAAGTGCCGATAGTCTCAGAATAGGCGGCTATCGGTAAAACCAGGTGGGCGAAATCGGTAAAGGGATTCTCAAACGCTCCGATGTACACAACGGTTTCCACCTCGCGAAGAGCTTGGCCAAACCGAACCACCCCTTCATCGTGGTCCACCACAATCGCCAGCCGCGGCCGCTTGCCCTGCTCAAGAAGCTCGCCCAGAGAGAATCCCGGTGCATCCGGCGGCTCGACTCCCCACCGGCTGCAAAACTGCTTTCGCACATCCGGATCCCCGAGGGGCTGATACCCGGTCAGCAGCCCTGGAGCAAGCCCCATGTCGAGGGCACCCTGAAGATTGTTGATTCCAGGAACGGGGAAGAGCCCCGACTTGCCACTCTCGCTCGCTCCTACCGTAAGAAAGAGGTTGGAAATCCAGCGGACCGTTCTGGCCGGCAACCCGAAGATCCCCGTCGGAAACAGCGCCAGTGCCTGACGCGCCGACGCAAGCCGGTCCGCGGTGTCGGCAATCGCATTCCGCGATAGACCGGTCACCCCCAGCAGTTGCTCCCAAGTAAGACCGCCCAATGTCGCCAACCACTCTTGACCTCCCGGACGCTCCAAAACCCGAGCGACCGCCTCTTGTCGTTCGACCAGATGCTTCGCCAAGGCGGCCAACGCAAAGTCGGTGCTGCCCGGTCGCACTTGGAGAAATCGCCGACTTAAGCGCGCCGTCTGTGTCCGGCGGCTGTCAATCACCACGAGGTGCGCCCCTTCTCGGGCGGCGAAATGCAGCTCGCTACCGATGATCGGGTTCTGGCGCGTGGCATCGAAATCGACCGTCAGCAGAAAATCGGCGTTCCGAATCCACTCGAAGCTGCAGCGGCCGGCTCCAAAGCCGCTCCCTTCCCAAATCGCCTGCAAAGCCGCAAGATGACCACCCTCGTTGTCCACCGCGATGTGATTCGTGCGTAATACCTCGCGAGCGAACCGCATGGTTAGGTAAGACTCCTCGTTCGACGCTCGAGGGGAGGCGATAACGGCGGACTGATCTCCTCGGGCCGGTCCGAGGTCCAGTAAGCGCCGGTTCAGCCATGCAAATGCTTCCTCGTAGGTAAGGCTCTTCCAACCCTGCGCAGTACGCAGGCGAGGCTGAACGATCCTGTCGGGCGTCCGGAGCAATTCGTGAACGTTCCAGCCCCTGACACACAAACGACCACGACTCACCGGGTGCGTACGTACCGGGAAAACGGCCTCAACCGTCGACCCGGTCACCTGAAGAAGGTGTCCGCATCCTGTTCCACAAAAAGTGCATATGCCCGGATAGACCGGCATCGTACATTTCTCCCTTGGCTCGCAAAGAAGTTACATAAGGCTTTGTAGGGTTCGGCCTGATCAACAAATACAAGGCCGCAGGAGGAATCCAGCGGAAGGATCAAGGTTGAGGTCCATGCCCTAACGATTCCTCCTTTCCGGAAAAACTGGATACCAGAGTCCAGCGGGCCATAAGACCGGCAAGACTACCTGCCAAGCGTTCTTTCTCCAGTCCGGGCTCGACTTCCTCCAGCATCCGCCGAAGTTCGGATAAACGTGTCGTGATTCCAGCAACTTCGAATGAATGATCAGCCCCCGGTGTCATAGGCTCTTCTCGCGCTTCCGATCGCCCACCTGAAGACTGCCCCCGCCCCAACAGCACTCTCCAGGCGACCCGACTTTCGGATGAGAGATCCCGTAACACAAATTCTTCAAAACAGGTTCTCAGAATCCGGTACACCATCGAAGCCGCACTCTGTTCTCGAGGGGAAACGCGGCGTTCCACCTCGTTCGCCAACTCGAACAAGATCTTGGAATCCAGGTTGAACTTGCCGTCGAGATTCCGCACCGTTTCACAAAATACCGCCGGATCCTTGCATTCCCGCAGCAACTTGAGCAACAACGCCCCATGCTCAGGGTCATCCTCATTCAGTCTCGCCGTCACATCCACAGGTGCGCGCCGCGTTTCCCCACTGCAGCTTCCTCTCCGGAAACTTACACTTTTCTTTAGAAAGCACATCTCGTGCCACTGCCCGTTCGGCGGTTGTTTAGTCAACCAAGTGCTCATCTTACAAGAACTTCGACGGTAAATGCCGAAACTCGCGTCTCTTCGCTTCGTTTTATGCGAAGTTGCGAAATGGGCGATATCACCCCCCCTGTTGCTCTTCCTGATTCCCGCGCAGCATCGCCTCAAGCCGGATTCCCAGCTGCACAGCTCGCGGGACCTGCTACCTTAACCTGAAAG
>JAPXNP010000089.1:0-6934 GCA_033811955.1 Acidobacteriota bacterium | reverse complement strand
GCCGAGCTCCGACAGCTCTTCTTCAGGCGGGACAGTGTCCATGAAAAGCCCGTAAGCATTGCGTCGGCGCTGCATGTCGTAGACGTCGACCACCAATACGGGCGTCGCCCTACCCTCCCTCGAATACTCTCCGACGCGCAGTCCACGAAAGCCGAACCCAACGTAGTAGGGAGCCTGGCCGTCGATGTACTCGTACAGGTTCTCCGAATCATAGGTGTAGGTCCCGGTCAGAACCAGCGAGGCCACCTGCCTCGGCAACAGGTCCGAACCACCCTGCCAAACCTCGTCCGTCGGTGAACTCGAAGCGGAGTCGGAGCGGCCGGTAAGATACACGGCCAAGCCGATGCCGGCCAAGCACGCCAGGATAATCCCACTGGCAACCCGCTCTCCGAGTCCGACGGACTTCCGCTTGCGTCGAGCAGCCAACCGATCCCCCTACGCCAGCCGGAGATGAGTCTGTTGAAGCATCGGTTGCAGGTTCGTACCCTGAGTGCACCGGACCACACAATCGCTGCAATCGACACAAGGAGCGGCGTTGCCTGCGAGCTCGCGGTAGTTTTCGCGGGCCAGGTCGGGGTCACGGTAACCGTCCAGGTACATGGAACAGCGACGAACTTCCGCCACTTCGACACCGTAAGGGCAGGCTTCCTGACAGGAGCCGCACCCCGTACATTGGAGCGCCGCCGTTTCAGCTGCATAACGCTCCAACTCACGGCGCTCCCAAGCGGCCAGGCGTTGCCCCATTACGGCGATGTTCTGCTCCAGCTGTCGAAAATCGCGGGTTCCCGGGACGGCGCACGTGATGTTCGGGTTGTCCAAAACCCACTTTAGCGCCGCTTGGTGAGGCGTCAGCGTCCCGCCGGGGTTCGGGAAATCACCCAGCTGAGTCTTCATCGCAATGACACCGATTCCGGCCCCGGCCGCCTTTTCGACGGCGGCCAAGAGCCTGGCGTCGGCGGTATAGTTGAACTTGACCACGACATCGTCAAAAAAACCCGACTCGGCCACGGCCTCCATACACTCAGCCATGTTTGAATGGCAGCTAAAGCCGAGGAAACGTGTCTTGCCTGCCTTCTTCGCCCGCTCAAGCGCCTCAAGGTGATCCCCGTCAAGAACCTCGGCGCGACGGCTCAAGCCATGAACCATCAAGTTGTCGACATAGTCCGACTGGAGCCTCTGCAAGCTCACATCCAGGTCGGCCAGCATCTTGTCCACCCCGGCCCCATTGAGCTTCGTAGAGATGTAGACGCGATCGCGTTTGTCCTTTAGGGCTCGGCCCACCTCGGCTTCGTTGCGGCCCCCCTTATAGCTGTGGGCGGTGTCAAACCAGTTGATTCCCAGGTCTCCGGCCTTGGCGATAACCTCTTCCGGCGCCACCATGCAACCCAACGACACGGTGGTTACCTTAAGTCCGGTACGCCCAAGCACGGCGTATTCCAACCGAGGTCGGCTGGAGTCCTGAGCTCCGCGGATCGCCGGGGCAGCCACCCCGAACGCTAGAGCGCCGGGGCCAATTTTCAGAAGGTGTCGACGTGTCATCTTCAAATAAGCCATAAATCCTCAATTTCCCAGCCAAGCGGAGACAAAACCACCCCCCCTGCATCCGTTGTGCCCAGGTGACTACTTGCTTTGCTCGCCCAGCCGCTGATTGTCTCCATCTTACAGGGAAAGGCCAACAAACGCCAGTACAAGAAAGGCCGAGCCCTCGTCGGAGCCACATTCATGCTCTTGAGTGCTTGACGACACAGGTCCACCAAGCGCCCGGCCGCGGACACTTCCCACACGGCTCAAGCTCTCGGTACCGGTGCGACAGCCGACATCTCGATCTAAGGTAGACAAAGATTAACGTGGCGGATTGTGCACGCGTTGAAACCAGCGACTGGCCGCGTGATCCGCTCGGTTACTGAGTCGGGTGGAACCCACCGGGGCCGTCCTCACCGGAAGAAACAAAGATACTTGGAAGTGGCCAGGTCTCCGGTTAGCATGGAGCAATGAAAGCGAACCAGCAAGGCGCGTCGGTCTCTCTGCTCGGCCTTCTCTTTCTTGCGGTCACGGTGCGGGGTTCCCTTTTAGCCGAGGACCTGCCTCAGTTTCGGGATCTTTTCAACGGCCGTGATTTGACCGGCTGGGTCAATGTCAATACGGCCGAAGACACCTGGTCGGTCCGAGACGGCATGATCGTCTGCTCCGGCCGACCCATCGGCGTCATGCGAACCGATCGGCAATATGAAAACTTCATTCTTCACATTGAATGGAGACACATGGAGGCGGGGGGAAATTCGGGGGTCTTTGTTTGGAGCGAAGGCACCGTCCCCGAAGGCAGGCAGCTTCCCAAAGGGGTCGAAGTACAAATGTTGGAACTGCAGTGGCCTTATCTGAACCCCCAACCTGACGGCACCCCTCGACCCTTGGCTTACGTAAGCGGCGAGCTGTTCGGCGCCAACGGAGTCGAGACCATTCCAGATCACCCCCGCGGCAATCGCAGCCAGTCGATTGAAATGCGCTGTAAGGGAAAAGGTGAGTGGAATACCTACGACGTCGTAGCCGTCGACGGAACTATCAAGCTGGCCGTCAACGGAAAGTTTGTCAACGGCATCAGCGGATCATCCGTCAAGAAGGGCTACATTTGCCTTGAGTCGGAAGGCTCCGAGATTCACTTTCGCAACATCAAGATCATGGAACTGCCTCCGGGCGTGACGTCGCCGGAGCAAACCGCGCCTGTGGTCGACGACTGATTGGACCTGCGATTCCGTGGCATGTAGCCTCTCGCTCAATGCTCAAAAACACAGGGTGGCCCGGTGCCATTCGCTGAGATACAGGACATCTCCGACACGGGAAACTCTTTCCACTCGGGTATGACGGCGATTCTTTCCCCCGTTCCTGCTTGGTTTCGGCGTTTTCCCCATCTGAGACGGTACGGTAAGGCCGAAGCCCGAACTAGGCGATTTTCCGAACGAGAATCCCCCACCCCTGATAGTTCGGCCGGGTGGTGGAACACCCGCTCGAAGCACAGGCTACAGGTCGCGGTGGAAGTAGTGCTCACACCTCAGGCGCCGTTGGGAAAACGCCTTGCCGCAGGCGATAGGAAGAGCCGCAACAAAACCGCTAAACCTGCAAGTGACACGATGCCGCCGACTCTCCAGCTTCTCGGGTCGTATCGGTATTCGATCTCGCCGACCCCCGCAGGAACCCGAACGGCCGGTATCAAGTTCATGAAGGGCTTAACCTCGGCGGCTTCGCCGTTCACGAGACACGCCACCCGGGCCATACCCGCGCGCTACGGACGAACCAACCAGACACCTGGGCACTCGGCCGGTAGGTGACTTGTTCCGGCGAAAAGTGGAGCGGCGTGACACCGTCAACGGCCACCTCCTCCACTTCCGCAAGATTCAGGGACTGCGAATAAAAAGCTCCCGGTGCAGCGTCTATATTCTCGTAGACGACAGCCTTGTCGACCGTCCTGCGATCCCACACCTGACTATTCAGGTCAAGCCTTTCCCCCGGCAGCCCGAAGGCGGCGTCGCCCACAGATTCTCCGTCAACCACGAAAGAGCCGTCAGGATAGGAGTCCACACTATCGACGATCCAGACATTCAACCCACGGGGAGGAGCCGAAGGGGACACCTCGACACGCAGAAAATACCGGCCGGGAGTGAGATCTAGAGCGGGAGAGCGGAAGAACGTCCAGCCGTTGTCGGATATCGGCCTCGAAACCGGAACGGAAGGAACGAGCTCACGTCCCCTTGCGTCCCGAATGCCGAGCCGAAGAGCGTCGCCCGGGAGACTGGCACCTCGAGCGGAGGTTATCGACCTTGCTCCACTGACGCGCGTCGGCTGCTCAAGCTTGCAACTTTGCTCCGCTCGCTCACCTGGGAGAAGCCGCAGCGGCGTCTCGGCCCTCCAGTGGAGAAGGGCAGCCGGAGGATTGGAAGCAACCACAAAGCGAACGGAAAATATGCTGAGGCAGGGAAACCCGAGACGGATATCCTGATAGTGAATGAGGCGAGCCGTCCAGGTCACCCAAGGACCGCGTACGACACAGTCCAGCAGTCTCTCTCATTTGGCAGCCGATGCGTACGGACGTACGAGTCTTGCAGTCCATAGGCGGTCAATATCCCCGGGAATCGAAGGGCTTCGTCGGAATGAAGGACCCCTTGTCCCGGGGTGATCTCCCTTCGCAGGTGCCTTATCAAGGCGGTCTCCGGGAAGAAGGTCTCGTCTGCGACGACCGCGTTCTGCGCCCAGCCCACCCTCATCAAGTCCCCCGCCTGTACGAGGATTAGTAGCACCGGCAAGGTAGGCAACATCCAACTTGGAAGGGAGAAGGTGGATAGAAACCTTCGAAAAGAGAAGCAGCCTTCAGCGCCGAGAACCGCCGTCGCGAGGCCGAAGACGGCGAACAAACGGCCCACCGGGTTCATGTTGAAGACGGGCAATCGGTAAAAGAGCTCGGCGCCGGGAAAGGTCGACCGTTTTGAGGTACTCGATCCCCGGTAAAAGTTGAAAGCCCGTCAGAAGAAAACCGAGGTGCATAGCGTAACCGGTCACCAGGGCGAGTCGAAAGGTGCGAGGGCGGTTCTCGGGGACGGAAAACAGCATCCAAAGAAAAAGTAAGGCGACTGGATACAGGGCAAAACCAGCTACGGCGGGGAATCCTCCGAAGATCATCAAGGCCGTCGCAATCGCAAGCAGTCCGATTCCCCCGGCACTCGGCCGCGACATCAGGCGAACGAAGGACCACACCACCCAGGGAATCCAGCAGCTGGTGGCCACCTGCGGCCACATGAGCCGGGAGAGATTGAAGCCGCACAGCATGAAGGTTACGGCTCCGAAGACGGAGGACGGCGTGGGTAACGAAAGTTGACAGAGGAGAAACGTCACCAGTCCGGCGATAGACAACCGCATCAACAGGCCCAGGGTGTAGCCAAGTCCGTCCGGAAGCAGCAAGAAAAGTAAGAAGGACGGAGAAATGTATGAATCGAACAGAAGAGGGAAGGCGGGCTGCCCCCCGGCGATAGGGGGATTCCGAAGGGGGAGTTCCCCGTCCTGCAAACACGACTTCACATGAATCCGACGCGGCAACCACGCATCAAGAATGTCAGGCTTATTACGGTAGAGGACATCTTCCGTATGAAGTTGGTCCGGCCACGCTTCTCCCGAGAGCAGGAGATCCATGGGGGCGACAATCTCGCCGCGAAATAGATTCGCGCCCAGTGCGACATAGGACACTACGGTCAGGAAGAGCGACACCAGCACAAGTTCCCAGGCGGAGGGTGAATCGAGTTGGTGGAAGCGCTCCGGTGCGGCGGACACGCGCCGCGCAGTCTCCCCGGCGCTTGTTCCCTCACCCTCGCACAACGCTGCGGACGGAGCAAGCAACGCGCCACGCAGAACGGACCACGCGGAACGAAACCCGCAGTACGGCGTCGCCGTACCCCGTACCCGGCACGCACTCCGTCTTTCGCATCGGTTTCGCAGGGAGTAAGGTAGTGCAGAAAGGAGTGAGTGCGATGAAAGAGACCCGATCCATCCACCGGCGTGATTTCGCGAAAAGCGTGGGGATGGCCGCCGCCGCCGCCGGAATCCGGACGGCCGCCGAGGCCCAAGCCCCCGCCGATATAAAGCTCGGACTTTACAGCATCACCTACCTGGGACTCTGGTACGCAGGTGAAGCCCTTACGCTGGAGCAGGTAGTCGAGCGGGCACGCAAGTTTGGTTACCATGGCGTGGAAATCGACGGCAAGCGGCCGCACGGTAACCCGTTGGACATGCCGCCTAACCGCTGTCGGGAACTCCGGAAATTTGCGGAAGACCGGGGCGTGGAGATTTACGCCGTGGCCGCCAACAACGATTTCAGCAGCCCCATTCCCGAGTTCCGGGAGTCCCAGCTGGTCTACGTCCGCGAGTTGATCCGCATGGCTGCCGATCTGCAGGCGCCGGTGCTGCGGGTGTTCCTGGCCTGGCCGGGGGTTACCGTACTGCCGGAAGGCGGGGCCCGATATGATCTCGCCAAAAGCATCTGGGAGTTCACCCACAAGGAATTCACTCCCCAGCAGACGTGGGAGTGGTGCCGTTCGGGCATGAAGGAAGCAGCCAAGTACGCTGGAGATCACGGCATTACCTTGGCGCTGCAGAATCATGCGCCGGTGATCGGGGACTATCGCGACATGCTGCGCATGATCCGGGAAGTCGATTCTCCTTACCTTAAAGCCTGCTTTGATACGCGCCTGGAGTACGGCAAGCGCGGGCAGTATCTGCTGGACGCGACGCGCGAGGTGGGAGACCTGCAAGTTTTAACCCATTTCGGGGACGAGTTCACGCGGATGGACGGTAAGATCGTCCCCAAGGAAGACGAGTTTCTCGCCGATCAGGTGGCCGGCTTGCTGGAGATCGGCTACCGCGGTTACATGGGCTACGAACTGTGCCATCCCCTGCCTCGTACCGAGGGGCGTCTGCCGGGCATCGACTTCGTGGACCGGAATGTCGAGCTGGCCGCGGAATACTGGCGGGAGACGATGGCCAAAGTGAAGAAAGACCGAGGATAGGGAACGGATGGCCGGAAAGGGGAAGCCCACACCCGAAAGAAGTCGGGACGTAGTAGTCATGGTGCACCACGCCAAGGTTGACCGGTGGCTTGCGTTCTTCCTGGGCGGCGTATCGGCGGTGGAGGCGGCCTTCGGGCTCGGGGCTGTCGCCGGGCTCGGCACAAACACAACTTCGCCGGAAGAGACGAGGTGGGCCGGCGTCGCCATGATCGGCGTCGGAGTATTGATCGGCTTGGCGTTGTGGGGCTGTTATCGGATTCGTTATGAGCTCACTCCCAGCGAACTCGTGGTCCGGTTCGGCCCTTTTCGTTCCTCGATCCCTTTGCACTCGATCGTAGAAGTCTTCCCCACCCATAATCCCTTGAGTGCACCGGCACCTTCGCTGGACC
>JAPXNP010000088.1:0-7066 GCA_033811955.1 Acidobacteriota bacterium | reverse complement strand
GACTGGACGAGCCCAATCTTCAAGAAGTTCCAGGATTTATCAACGACGGAGCCGCGCCCCTATTATGCGGGTGCGGAGACTTCGGACAGTGACTCGAATCATGGGGAGGAATCTGAGAAGATTACAGAAAAGAGGATAATTGCCTTGACGAAAGAATATTCAAAGGAGCTCGACTCACCAGTCTCGTCGAAAGAAGATGTGGTCCGTTGGGGAATCCTCAGCACGGCTCGGATTGCGGTCCAGAAGGTTATTCCGGGCATGCAGAAGGCACCCCACTGCCGGGTGGTGGCTCTGGCTTCCCGAGATCTCCGCAGAGCTCACGAGGCATGCGAGGGTTTCGGCATCGCCAAAGCCTACGGGAGTTATGCAGATCTATTGGCCGATCCCGAGGTTGACGCCGTCTATAACCCGTTGCCCAACCATCTCCACGTTCCGTTTACCGAGATGGCTGCTCGATCCGGCAAGCATGTTTTATGCGAGAAGCCTCTGGCATGTTCCGCGCAGGAGGCCGCCCGACTGCTGCAGGTACGCGACGAGACGGATGTTTTGATCCAGGAGGCTTTTATGGTCCGAACCCATCCGCAATGGATTCGGGTTCGAGACTTGGTCAGGGACGGTACCTTGGGACGACTGGTGGCCGTGCAGGCCGTGTTTTCTTACTTCAACCGAGACCCAACAAACATCCGGAATATTCCAGAGTATGGAGGAGGCGGCTTGCTTGACATCGGATGCTACCCGGTGAACCTTTCCCGGTTTATCATTGGAAGGGAACCTTCCAGCGTTTCGGCTGTTTTGGAGTTCGACCCGGAGTTCGGAATCGACCGATTGACCACGGGCATCCTCGACTACGGCGATCTCCATGCCGGGTTTGTCTGCTCGACCCAGATGACTCCTTATCAGCGCATGCACTTCATCGGGCAGAAAGCTCACGTAGAGGTTGAGATCCCCTTTAATGCACCTAATGATCGCCCATGTCGCCTCTTCTTAAGACGAGGCGACATTTTCGGCGCCGACACGGAGACGATTGAAATTCCCACGTGCGATCAATATACGGTCCAAGGGGAAGCTTTTTCGCAAGCTATATTGGGGACCCGGCCACAGGCAGTGTCTTTGGAGGACTCCATTAACAATCTGGCTGTTCTCGACGCTTTGCGAGCGTCGTCTTTACGACGTACCAACGTCGATCCGAAAGAATTCACAGGAGATATATGGCCGTGAATCAGCACATAGTCCACACAGTCGTCCTTTCTCATTGTCGGTACCGAGCGGTTCGCTCGTCCAGTTGCTTGATCGCTTTCTTGGCATTGGCAGGTTTTCCTTTCGGAACTTTACAAGCCGTACCTCAGTCGGCCGTGGCCGAATACGCAGCCCAATACGCCGACACCGCTCCTCTCGTGGACGGCGATCTGAGCGACCCCGCTTGGAAGAAAGCAACGGCGGCCGAATTGACGAACAACCTTGACGGAAGTGCCGCAGGTCTGGTGACCCGCGCACGTGTGCTGTGGAATGACGATTTTCTTTTCTTTGCCTTCGAGTGCGAGGACCCTGAGCCTTTCGCTACGCTGGACCGCCGCGACCAGCATCTGTGGCTGGAGGAGGTGGTAGAGGTCTTTTTGCAGCCGGTTTCCAATCCACCTCACTACATTGAGCTGGAGGTCAATCCGCTGGCAACTCTGCTCGACATCTACCTCTACGACGTCCGCAAGCCGTTACGGTACGAAAGCTGGAACTCTTTCGGTATTCAATGGGCGGTCAACCTCGTGGACTCGGTGGCCGAAGGCGGTCCAGGATGGACTTGCGAAATCGCTTTTCCCCTAGCTGACGCCGTTACGGCTACCAATCTGCCGCCACGGTCCGGCGACCGGTGGCGGATGAACCTGTACCGCATAGAACAGAAACCCCGGCAAGCATCTTTGGCATGGTCTCCAACCAAGCGCCCGGATTTCCATGTTCCCGAAGCCTTCGGTTGGCTGGTATTCGCTCGGGAATAGACGTACCTGCGATGCAATGACCGGGGATAGCTGAGCTTCATGCCAATCGTCCGGCATGAGTTCATCGCCGGCTGCGTTTGAGCAATCCAGGCACTCTTTTTCGTGGGAGAAGCAGAATACTCGAAGCGGCCGTAGCATTCCAAGTTAAATCGGCTCTTCGGCGAAAGAAAGGGGATCATCGCTTCTTTGCGGTAAACCGAGGCCATGTATGGTCATCTATTTTTGTTACACTACGATCACAGTTGGGGGTTGGGTTTCCAAGCCCTTTGCACTTGTGGGGAAGCGGTGAATCCGCGTACCAAGTAAGGATGGAAAGCGCAGTGCCGAAATCGAATGCCGGCACCCGCAGCAAGAAAGTCAGGGCTGGAGGCCTACGTAGCCTCAGCCATCCGGAATATTACTTCAATCGCGAACTTAACTGGCTCGATTTCAATCAAAAGGTGCTTTGCGAGGCACTCGACCCTGGGGTCCCGTTGCTGGAGCGTGTCAAGTTCCTTTCCATCTTTAGCCGTAATCTTGACGAGTTCTTCATGATTCGGGTTTCAGGACTCCAGGAGCAACTCAATCGAGGCGTTCTCACATCTCCTCCCGACGGGCTTACGCCTTCTCAACAACTAATCGCCATTAGGGAACGGTTATCGCCGATGCTCGGGGCGGTTAGTGCGCTCTGGCGAGAGGACTTGCTTCCCGGCTTGTTTCGGCAGGGTATTCGGATTCTCTCCTATGCGGATTTGCAGAAAGACCGGAAGGTTGCTCTTCGTCGTCATTTCGAGCGGGAGATATTTCCTATCCTGACCCCTCTGGCGCTGGATCCAGGTCATCCCTTTCCTCACATCTCGAACTTGAGCGTAAATCTAGCGGTGATCTTGAGCGATCCGGGGCACGGCCGCCGATTTGCACGTGTAAAGGTACCGCATATGCTTTCACGACTCATCCGCGTTCCTCTTCAGGCGGGCGAGCCCGTGGGCGGCGCGCTGGGCCTTGAGGATGCTTCCTCGGCCGACTTCGTTTGGATCGACGAGGTGGTTGCCGCAAATCTCGATTTGCTGTTTTCAGGACTCGAGATCGTAGGTGCCTATCCATTTAGGGTGACTCGAAACGCCGATTTCGAGATTGAGGAAGACGAAGCCTCCGATCTTCTTGAGGCGACCAGAGAAATGGTGGGGCTGCGCGACTTTGGATTTGCCGTTCGACTGGAGGTAAATCCCGATTTGCCTCCGGACTTCCTTCACTTGTTGACGACGAACCTTCACCTGGCCCCATACCAGGTATACTCGACCGACGTACCGGTCGGTTTGGCTGACCTGCTTGAGCTGACCAGCCTTGATCGACCCGACTTGAAGGATCGTCCGTTCCAGCCGCGCATCCCGGCCTTTTTGAGTAGCAGCGATGAAATCTTTTCGGCAATCCGCTCACGGGACATCCTGCTTTACCACCCTTACGACAGTTTCTCCCCAGTTGCCGGCTTTTTGCGCCAAGCCGCTCACGATCCGGATGTCCTTGCGATCAAGCAGACGTTGTATCGAGTGGGCCCGAACTCACCCATCGTCCGAACGCTCATGGAGGCGCGGGAGAACGGAAAACAGGTTTCGGCGGTGGTAGAACTGAAGGCCCGTTTTGACGAAGAGAACAACATCGAGTGGGCGGACGAGTTGGAACAAGTGGGGGTGCATGTGGTCTACGGACTGATCGGACTGAAGGTCCACGCGAAGATGTGCCTCGTTGTCCGCAAGGAGCGAGAAGGCATCGTCCGCTACGTCCACCTAGGAACAGGAAACTACAACGCCGTCACGGCGGGAACTTACGCCGACCTTAGCTTTTTCTCGGCCGATCCAGAGCTCGCTGCGGACGTATCGGACCTCTTTAACGCACTGACAGGGTACTCGCTCCGGAACACCTACCGAAAGCTGCTGGTGGCTCCCAATTTTTTGCGGGCGGCGATTCTTTCGCGGATTCATCGCGAGATCGAACGTCATCAGGCGGAGGGAGGTGGTCACCTGGCCTTCAAAATGAATGCTCTGGTGGACAAAGATTGTATTCGCGCGTTATACGAAGCATCCCAGGCCGGAGTGAGGATCGATCTTCAGGTTCGTGGAATCTGTTGTCTGCGACCCGGGGTGCCCGGCGTCAGTGAAAACATTAGCGTGACCTCGGTGGTCGGTCGCTTTCTAGAGCACAGCCGCATTTTTTACTTTCGAAACGGGGGCGACGAGGAAATTCTCATTGGTAGCGCCGACTTAATGCCCCGCAATCTCGATCGGCGGGTGGAGGTTCTTTTCCCTATAGAGAATCGTCGGTTGCGACAGATCCTTCGCGACGAGATTTTGTTCTTACATCTCCAGGACAATGTGAGGTGCTGGGAACTGCACTCGGACGGCACCTATGTTCGCCGCACTCCAGGGCCCGGCCGTCCGCCCATCAGCAGCCAGGAGGCTCTGCTCGTAAAACCTGGTTCATGGCACCAGGGCGGCTAGATTCGAAACATAAGCACCCCGGCCCGATACCTGACAGGAGCAATACCGGGAATCCAGCGCAGAGCAAAGGCTGCACCAAATCTCTTTGGGCCTTGACAACACCGGCCGACTCGCCGACCGGTGAAAGTCCCTCCCGGATCCGCAAACCGTAGTCGGCCGGCACGAGCCGTCGCCTAGAGCGGCCGGCATGAGCTGGTCCTATCCCTTGCGAATAACAACGCCCCCGGCACCAATCGTGATGTTGACGTTGATCCGATCGGCATCTTCGGGGCTGATGGTAAGCGGCGCCGAGAAATTGAATCGGGGAAGGCTCAAAGTGTACGTGGCAGGAGGCACGCTGGCAACGGCTTTGCCGACTCGTCCCTCAAAGTTGATTCGCGAGCTCTGGTACGTCGCTCCCGTCGCATCATTGCGCAGAATCCACTGAAGGTTGGCCATCTTGTAAATGTCAAAATCGAAACTCGGGTCCCTCGTGACACTGATGGATACTTGCCGCTCTCGTTCTCTTCTTGCCTCTTCCTCGAGTCGCGCCTGTCGACGCGCCATCACTTCCTCGAGCGCTTGCAGACCGCCATGTTCCTCAAGAAGTCGAGCGTACACATTCTCCGCTTTCATCTCCGCAATGACTTCGTTGACCAGCTTTACAAGCCGCGAGTCGCCCTTCCGTACGGCAACCCCGCAGTCGTACTTAGCCAGAGCGTCAGGCAGGAGTTCCATATGTGAAGCCCCGGGGGTCGTGGCCAACGAGTACGCCACAAGATATCTGTCATCAATAACAGCATCCACCTCAGCTCGACGCAACGCCAAGATGCTGTCGTCGAGTGTCTCGAATTGGACGACGACTGCATTCGGATAAGAACTCCGCACGAACTCCTCCGCAGCGGCGGCGGCCCTAACTCCAATCTTGGCCGAAGCCAAATCGCTAACTTCTAAGTCACGATGAATGGGATTCACCGCCAGAACCAACTCCATCGTATAGTAAGGGTCGGAAAAATCGACCATCTGTTTGCGACTGTCCGTGATCGCAAGCACCGCAATCGCCAAATCCAGCTCATGCTCGGCGACAGCCTGAAGAAGAGTGCGGTAGGTACGGTTAACCCACATCAACCGAACCGGGGTCCCTTGCTCAGTTCTCCGCATGGCATCGAGCTTTGCGACAAGTCGCTTCCCGATCTCGGCGTCCGGACCCACCAACTCACCTTCCTTCTGGTAAAGCAAGGGTGGTTCAAAAGGAACGGTCCCGATATAGGCGATACGATCCGTAAGGATTTTGTCAATGGCGCTCGACTCACCCCCGCAACTGCACAAAGCCCCAGCGCTCATCAAAACACCAGCTATGGCGAGCCTTCTCTTCATGGTTCCTCTCCAAAGTCTCATCAGCCTGGAAACACAAGCTGAGGGAACATTTCAGAAACTATAAAGACCCCGTGCGGGCCTTGCAACCCCCGACAGAGCTCAGCCTATGATGCCGTGGAATTTCCTATTGATCAAGCCACGCGTTAGGATTCCCTCCTACTTCAATAGTAAGGATTGGCTCCCGTCGAATGGTCGGTCACGTCGACAACCTCCTCGACCTCAGGAATCGCTTCCCGGATTCTTGCTTCCACCCCCTGCTTCAGTGTGTAGTTAACCATGCCGCAGCCGTGGCAACCACCGCCGAACTGCAGATATACCTTACCTTCCTCGACTCCCAGCAGTTGGATAACTCCTCCGTGGGCTGCAACCGCGGGGTTTATCTCCTCTTCCAATAGACGCTGAACTCGTTCCGCTATTGAGCCCGTCAATTCTCCTCGAAGACCGGAACCCTTCTCCGAGACCTTGGGCTTGTTGGGGTTGTTAAACTTGAAACCACTCCGAACAATCCTGTCCTCAAAATCTATGGTGGCCCCCCTGAGATTTTCCGCACTCTCCGGATCCACGACAACCGACAGCCCTTGGATATCCAGGCACCGATCGTCCTCCCGTCGCCCCTCGTCGCCAATCAGACGCATCGCATAAGCGAACTGGGGGGTCCCATTCTCTCTGGCCTCGATCCGGACCGCCGTCTTTCCCGGATTCCTCGAAAGGGCTTCCTGGACTTTCTCGCGGGCCAAATCCGTAAACTCAATCTGCAACTGCGGACTCGAATCTTGTTGTGGTGTGCCCATAATGCAAAGTCTATCAAACAAAGGCTGAGAACGCCGTGGGCACGACCTCGTCTTCTCGCCGCTTTGAGCTGAGCCTCGCCCCGTTCTCCTTCAGATATCCGGCCTCCGCCGTCATGAATGCCAGCCATAAGTCTGGTTTGCCGAACGAGACCTCAGCGTTGCGATCATCTCCTCGGGCCGACATCAGCGTTGTGCCGATAAGCCAATGAGAATCGGCGAAAGGGATCCCGCACTTCCGACGGAAGATTTCTTCCTGGGCCTTCTTCGCCTATGTACCTATAGCGACACGCCGTCCAAATCCAGAGGACTCGTAAAGTCAGCTCTTTCTCCAAGACCAATGTTCAAGCCGGCCGAGGCAAGAATCGTTCCGCCAACCTTCCAGACTCGTGGCACCATAAAAGACAGCTGCGCACCGCACGCGAACCGGGACTGAGGTCCCGTTCCGGCCTTCGCC
>JAPXNP010000087.1:0-7104 GCA_033811955.1 Acidobacteriota bacterium | reverse complement strand
CCGGCCCCGGTGAACGCCCCTCTCCGATGGCCGAAGAAGCTGCTCTCCGCCAGTTCCGAAGGTACCGCCCCACAGTTTACGGGCACGAACGGTGCTTCATGGCGAGGACTGTGAGCGTGGATGTAACGCGCAATCAATTCCTTCCCTGTACCGGTCTCTCCTTGGATGAGAACGGTGGCGTCCGTGGCGACGACTCGATCCAGGGTTTCCAGAAGGCGACTCATGACGTCGCTGCCATACACCAGTTCGTCGGGAGGACGTTCGATTGCCTCCATTTCCCGGCGCAGTCGCTGGTTCTCACGGGCCAGGCGTTCGTTGGCCAAGCGCAGCTCCTCAGCCAACCGTTGATTCTCCTGTTCCAGCTCCCAGCGCTCCAGTTCCGTCCTGACGGTCTCACGGAGAGAAAAAGGATCCCAAGGCTTCGTAATGTAGCGATGGACATGGCCTTGGTTGATGGCGTCCATCATGTCTTCGACGTCCGTGTAACCCGTCAGAATGATGCGAATGGCGTCGGGGCGAATCTTCAGACACGCTCGAAGGAGCTCGACACCGGCCATGCCTGGCATCCGCTGGTCGGCGATTACCACGGCGATGGGTCGCCGGCGAAGCGTTTCTAAAGCCTCCGGTCCGCTTGTCGCCTCGTGAACTTCGAAGTCGTTCACAAAGGTGCGCTTCAGTTTTTGCAAGTTAGCCGGCTCGTCGTCGACGACGAGGATTTCGTAACGTTCCTTCATGGCCGGATGGGCAATCTCACGCGGAACTCAGTCCCCTTTCCTTCTTCGCTCTCCACTTCAATGGAGCCCTTGTGGGCCCGAACAATGGAATAACTAATGCTTAAGCCCAAACCTGTACCGGATCCGACAGGTTTGGTTGAGAAGAACGGTTCGAAAATGCGGTCAAGATGCTCTCGCGGGATTCCCGAGCCGTTGTCCCGGATGCCGACGGTGACAGAATTACCTTCCCGCCGGGTGGAAATCTCGATATAACCTTTGTCCGAGATTGCCTGAGCCGCATTCAGCAACAGGTTCATGAACACTTGGCTTAGACGTCCCGGGTTACACAGGATCTGAGGAAGGTCGTCGTAGTTCTTCCGGACTTCTATCCGGTCACGAAGTTCGTTTTGCAGGAGATTCAGTGCCAGGTCGATGCACCGGTGGAGATCGGCCGGCTGGAACTCCTCGGAATCCATGCGTGAAAAAGTCCGCAAGTCATCAATAATGGAATGAATCCGGCGCGCTCCTTCCTCGAAATTGTCGATGAGAGCCCTAAGATCCTCCCTTAGGAAAGCGTAGTTGATCGTGTTCTTAAATCTCTCCACCTCATGCTCAGCCTCAGGATCCAGGGTAGCGTGACGTTCGTACAGTTCCACCAGTTCCTCGAGGTGGAGGACATACTCTCGAAGAAACTCGGTGTTGCCGTAAATAAAGTTCAGGGGATTCTTGATCTCGTGGGCGACGCCCGCCACCAATTGCCCGAGCGACGCCATCTTCTCCGACTGCACGAGCTGCACTTGCGTGTCCTTGAGCTCCTGGTAGGCCTGCTGGATTCGGCGATTAGCCTCTTCCAAAGCTTTCGTCCTCTCCAGGACCTTCTCCTCCAAGTGACGATTAAGGTCGGTCAATTGACGGGTGCGCTCTTCCAGGGAAGCAGCCATTTCATTGAAGGACTGCGCAAGCCGGGCGATCTCGTCTCTACCCGAGACGGGCACTCTCTGAGTCAGATCACCGTCCGCTATTACCCGCGCACCGTCCGCCAAGCGTTTCAGCGGAGCGGCGATACGGCGTGCCATGGAAAAGGTGAGAATGGTGACCAAAGAAATCGAGATCGCTGTCGCGACGATCAGAATCCACTTCAACTGAGTGACCGGCTGGAAGATATCCTCGCTGTTAATGCCGACGCCGACCACCCAACCGAAGTACTCGTGATCCAACAAGTTGATTCCGCTGATCTTGCGAGTTCCCTTAGGATACTCATACTCGAAGGACGGTCGGCCGGCCTGGACGGCCTCCCGTAAAGAACCCAGCCCGTGATCCTCCACGAGGCGGGTGCCGTAGTTGTCCACTGCCACGGCGAACTCGCGATCCGTCAGAGAAGGGTATTCCCGATTTCTGCGGTATTTATGCCCGATGATGGTGTCATAGTCCGACGCGAACAGGAAAGCGTATCCGGTGCCCAGACCTCGTTCGCCGAGGTCTTCCTCCACCTTGTCCAAAATTTCCTGGATGAAGCTCCAGTTCATAAGAGCTAGAACGCCGCCCACTACCACGTTTCTTTCGTCCAGAACGGGAGCGGCGAAGCCGATGCAGTATTGGGAGGCGATGTCGTTGTCCAGGTAACGATAGAGCCTATGCACCAACGGAGACATATGCCAGTCGATGTAGCCGAAGCGGCTGCTCCGCACTTGTTGCAGCCACCGCGCGTCGGGCGTGTACCGCAATAAGCTCTGCCCCCGCAGTCCGGCCAGTTCCTGAGGATTCAGATAGCCCACCGTTCGCCGTGTGCTGCTGCGGTCAATGCTGTTGGTCAAGATCAGTCGCCCGTCCGCATCAAAAAGGACGATTACGTCGTAGACCTCATTGACCAAAGTGAGCTTGTCCAGGAGCAAAACCGGAGGATCTTGGATCCGCCCCAACAAGTAGTCCCTAAATTCGGAGTACAGCGTCATCGACACGGTCTCTTCTTTGCGCTCCAGCAGCGACAGACGAATCACATCCGCGACTTCGGCGGCGATCTGTTGCAGAAAGAGAACCACCCGGTCTTCCGTGATTCGCTCCCTGGCCACAAAGTACGAAAAGGTGGAAATGGCAACCAACGGGACCAGACAGAGGGGCAGTGTCAAAATAAGCAGACGCTTCCGAAGGCTTCCCACCGCCGAAGAATTTTACACCCAACGGTAACCTCTTTAACAGTCGACCCCGGACAAAGGGGGAAGGTCGCGCCGGCGTCGTGATCGCCACGAAAGTCGCCTACACCCCGGGGTTCGAAACGGCTCGAAGGACACGCGCCTCGATCCAATCTCGGTACTACGCAAGAGGCATTCCCGAGGCCGAAGGGGTAGCCTTTTTGGAGTCGGCGGCGCCGAAACCTGCTGCGGCTGAAACCAACGGCTTGCACTTCGCAGAGTTTCGGGCGGTGGTACGGAACCTCAGGAGACTCCGCGCGGCGTGTCAATACGCCCCAAGGTAGGTCTCCAACTCCCACTGATGCACCTGTTGACTGTAACGCTCCCACTCGCCCGTCTTGGCTTCGTAATAATGACGGAAAATATGACCGCCCAGAGCCTCCTGCACGAGCTTGTCCCGTTTCAACTGTTGGAGCGCCTGGTGCAGACTGTTCGGCAAATCCGCCACCTTATGGCGCCGCCGTTCCCGCACACTCAAGGCATAGATGTTCTTGCTGACCGGTGGGGGCGGGATCACCCTGCGGCGGATTCCGTCCAACGCTGATTTGAGAATCACTGCCAAGGCGAGGTACGGATTGCAACTGGGATCAGGCATGCGCAGCTCGCAACGGGTCAGCTCCCCCCGATCGGCGGGAACCCGCACCAAGGGTCCTCCGCGATTTCGCTCCGACCAAGCCACGTTCGTAGGAGCCTCGAAACCTGGGACGAGCCGTTTGTAGGAATTCACCAGAGGGTTCGTCACCGCGCAAAACCCCGGGGCGTGCTTGAGCAGTCCGCCGATGTACTGGAGCGCAATGTCGCTCAAGCCGTTGTTTCCCTTGGGGTCGACGAAGGCGTTTCGACCCTGCCGGTTCAAAAACTGGTACACATGCATTCCGGAGCCGTTCACCCCGAAAATGGGCTTGGGCATGAACGTTGCGTGCAAGCCGTGTTGGTCGGCGACGGTGCGAACCACCAACTTGAGGGTCATCATGTTGTCGGCCGTGGTCAGGGCGTCCGAAAGTTTGAAATCGATTTCGTGCTGGCCCGGAGCGACTTCGTGATGGGCACCCTCCACTTCCAGCCCCATCCCCTCCAGCACGTTGACCATGTCCCGCCGGGCCTCTTCGCCCCGGTCGATGGGGGTAAGGTCGAAGTAACCGCCGGCGTCCTGTGTGGTAACGGTCGGCAAACCTCGCTCGTCACGGAGAAAAAGGAAAAACTCCGCTTCGAGCCCGGCGTACATTCGGAAGCCGAGGTCCCGGGCTTCAGCCAGCACTTTCTTCAGTCGCGTTCTAGGGCAACCCTCGAACTCCTCGCCCTCGGCGTCACGCACGTCGCAGATCAAGCGTCCCACACGTCCTCTCTCCAGCCGTTCGAAAGGAAAGATCCGGAACGTTGCAGGATCCGGAGCCAGACGCATATCCGCCTCCTCCAGGCGGGCGAAACCCTGGATGGAAGATCCGTCAAACACGATCTCGCCGTTCAAGGCCCGTTCGAACTGGGTTTCCGGGACTTCAACGTTCTTCGGAATCCCCATGATGTCGATGAACTGGAGGCGGAGAAAACGTACCTTTTCCTCCTTGCAGATCCGTAACACTTCGGCGTTGTTCATAGGCTGTCCTTCGCGTCCCCGGTTACCGAGACCTCCTCGAAGGTGACGGCCCGAATCCACTCAAGGTCTGGCTCGTAACCGATGCCGGGAAGGTCCGGAGGCCGAATGAAGCCGTCGACAACCTCGATGGGCGGTACCACCGTATCCCGGTCGAAGTACCTTTGGCTTGCCGCCACATCTCCGGGCAAGACGAAGTTCGACAACGTCGACAAGGCCACATTATGAGCCCGTCCGATCCCGGTCTCCAGCATTCCACCACACCACACGGGCATTCCCGCCGCTTCACATCGATCGTGGATGCGCCGGGCGACGGTCATTCCTCCCACCCTGCTCTGTTTGATATTGACGATCTTACAGGAGCCCAGTTCCACGGCCAGGCGGAGGTCGTGCTCCGTACGGATCGATTCGTCCAAGCAGATAGGGGTACGCAGCCTCTGCGCCAGCCGGGCGTGATCGAGCAGGTCGTCGTACGCCAACGGTTGCTCCACCATCATCAAGTCGTATTCATCCAGCAAAACCAAGTGTCCGGCGTCCTCCAGCTTATAGGCACCGTTTGCGTCGACCATCAGCGGAATCGAAGGGAAAGATTCTCTCACCAGCCGAACTGTCTCCGTATCCCAGCCGGGCTCGATCTTGATTTTCACCCGTCGATACCCATCGTCGACCGCCTCGGAGATCCGCTCGACAAGCCTTTCCACACTACTCTCGATGCCGATGGAAACACCACAAGGCAAGCGATCTCTCCGACCTCCGATCATCCTCCACAAGGGAACCTCCCTCCGCCGAGCCTGCCAATCCCACAGGGCCGCTTCCAAGGCGGCCTTGGCCATGGGGTGCCCTCGCACCCGACCAAGGATCGCCGGCAACTTCAACGGATCGTCCGATCCCGAGCGCAGCAACATGGGACCCAAAAAATCCCGCAGGACATGCCGCGCCGTCCAATAGTCTTCAGGACTGAAAAAGGGCCCTTCCGCCGCGGCGCATTCCCCCCAGCCCGAGATTCCGTCACCCTGAACTTCCACCAACAGTGCGATTTTCTCGTCGGTACGGCCGAAGCTGGTACGAAACGGATGAACGAACGGCATGCGGATACCATGCAGGGTGATCCTATCGACAGGCAAAGCCGACTCCTCTTCTCCAAGCGGATGGAACAGCCGAAGGGTGGATCGAGTAGTTGACGTCAAACATTGCTTGCAACACCGACAGCCTCGGGAACCGCGTCGTCGCTCCGCGTCTTACCGTTTCTTTCCCCATCCGCCGCCGCCTGGAGTTTCGACGGTCACCACATCTCCCGGTTCCAGGAACACCGTGTCTTTCCCCCGCAGCTTCCTCTTCTGCCCTTGAGCGGTTTGAAGAAAGTTCTCGCCCTTCTGTCCGGCCGTCCCACCGGCCAGCCCATACGGGGCATACTTGCGGCGTTCCGACAGGATGGTGAACCGGCACGAGGCCAACGCCTCCAGCGACCGGATGATCCCGTCGCCACCCGAATACTTGCCGGTTCCTCCCGACCTGCGCCGGATCCGGTATTCCCTCACCCGTACGGGGAAGTACCTCTCCAAGGCCTCGATCGGCGTATTCAAGGAGTTTGTCATATGGGTTTGGATCCCACTGTCTCCGGGACCGTTGGGGCCGGCTCCCATACCTCCTCCAATGGTTTCGTAGTATGCGAAGTCCTTCATCCTGTCGGGGTCGAAGCCGCCCAGCGATACGTTGTTCATGGTTCCGCAGCCGGCCGCCGGGATACGGTCGGGCAGGGCCTGCGACAAAGCTTTCAACATTGTGTCGACGATCCTTTGGGAGGTTTCCGCATTCCCCCCGGCAACCGCGGCGGGAAACACGGCATCGACGACGGAACCCCGCCGGGTAATCACGGTTACCGGTCGCATCAGCCCCTCACTCATGGGGGGGTCGTCGTCGGCCAGGCAACGCAACACATATTGAACAGCCGCTACCGTCACCGCCCGCACCGCATTCATGCAACCTCGGACCTGAGGAGCGCTTTTGGAAAAATCCACCGTGAGCCGATCGCCGTCCACGGTGACCCGTACCGCGATCGGTACCGGGCGGGCGCGAGCCGTCGTGTCGACCCCGTCGTCATCCAAGCAGTCCTCCGCTTCGTAGACCCCGTCCGGTATAGCCTGAATGATGCGGCGCATGATGCTCTCCGCATACTCGTGTAACGCTTCGACGTAGGGCTGAAGCTCGCCGACTCCGTAACGTTTCACAAGCTCCCGAAGGCGCCTGTCTCCGATTCGCAGGGCCGCCACCTGAGCCGCCAGATCCCCCTCCCGTTCCACCGGAGTACGTACGTTGTGCAGCAGAAGGGAGAGTACCGCAGTCTGAAGGCGGCCCCGATCGTACAACTTTAGCGGCGGAATCCGGATCCCCTCCTGGAATACTTCCTCGCTCAAGGGCATGGAGCCCGGGGCGATACCTCCCATGTCTGCGTGATGGGCACAGGCGGCTACATAGAATAAGGGGGCGTTAGGGTTTTGAGGCTCGATGAATACGGGACTGATCAGGGTGATGTCCGGAAGATGTGTTCCGCCGGAAAAGGGATCGTTAAGAATATAGACGTCGCCCGGTGTCGGCTCGAATTCCCTGATAA
>JAPXNP010000086.1:0-7236 GCA_033811955.1 Acidobacteriota bacterium | reverse complement strand
TGCACAAAGTACCGCTATCTCCAACAGCACGGCCGCAATGATCAGCAGGTTCGTGGGACCCAGTGGCACTGCCAGGGCCACCGTCAGCAAAGGACCCGCAAGTGCGCCGGCCGATCCGCCGGCGGCGATGAAACCGTACAGTCGTTTGCCCTGCTCGCTCGAAAACAGATCGGCCATGAACGACCAAAATACCGACACCGCAAAGAGATTGAAGACGCTAATCCAGACAAAGAACGTCCGGGCGACGTAGACCTTCCCGACATCCCAGGTGAGCAGCAACCAGAAGATCGCTATATTGGCGACAAAGAAATGATAAACGAGGGGAATAAACCGCCGGCGCGGCAGACGTGCGACCACAGCGCCGAAAAGTGGGACCGCGGCCAGCATGACGACGAACGTCGCGGTAAACAGCCATTGGAGGTTGCCGACACCGCTGGCGACTCCCATCTCGTCGCGGAGCGGACGCAGCACGTAGTAGCTTGCCATCAGGCAAAAGAAATACCCGAACGACCAGAATAGCGCCCTTCCTTCTCCCGGCCGCACCTTGACGATTCGTTGCATAGACATGGTAATGAAGTCGGCCATTTATAACCGCTCAAAGCCACTTCTTACTAAAATCCGGTTGTCATGTGTAGTCGCATCGTTTACGAGCCTGGGCTTTACCCTATGCATCTCGGTCCATCGGTTTACCTTACGCAGCCTGCGCTCGATTTCACGAAGCAAAAGCAGCACTCCTCAGCTGGGCGCCTTTGACCTCTCGCTTCCACCAGATAGTCAACTTGGCAGTCGGGCCGTGGGTATCGATTACGACCTCGACGGCCCCCACAGGTCGGCGACAACGTGCAGGATGGCTCCCCGTAGGGCTTGCGGGTCGGCAACCAAAACCGATTTTCACCAGGCTGAGCCAACCGGCCGAGCGGGGAGTGTAGCGGAAGAAGGCGTCGGGATGATCGCCCAACCACGTATCGCACCCTGTGTGAATCAAAGAGTCGTCCAAGGTGATGTGGATCTCCGGCGGTTCCAGAAATGGAACTCGAAATCATGCGCGCACGCTCCATCGGTCGAAGCTTCCTTCGTCCGACTGCCAACTCATTGCCGCAACATTCCGACTTCTTCCCCGGTGCAGACAGTCGGTATACAGGCCACGCTTCGCAAAAACCCCGTCTCTTGCCCGGAGGCTAAGTGATCGTCCTGGCTATCACAGTCAGGCCCCGGCACCCGGCACCCCCGGACGCCGCCTACCGCGAGCCCGGCGGTGGATAGTTGCACTCGGCATCGTCCAGAACCAGGACCCAGTCCAGAACTTCACCCGGTTCCGGTGGGCGGAATTCCTGTTCAGTCTCACGGGGGAAGGTCCCAATCAAATCCGCTTTGCCCGTCCGGGGGTTGAACCACCATGCCTTCACTTGGGGCCCACGAATGACGTCCAGCCGGACACGAAAAGGACGGCCCACGGGTGCGTACACCATGGCATAGGTGCCTTCCGTATCCCGGGTCGCCTTGTAACGGTAGTGACCCGCCCCGGGAACCGCCGTTTCCACCCGGTCGGTCACGATAACCGAATCGTCGGGAACCCGCGTCAGGAAAGGCCTGGACTCGATGAGCCACCGCGCGAACCGCATCTGAACCGCCCCCGATTGATCGAGAGCTTCATACCAAGGTAGCAGTGGACGGTTGATGGGCTCCCGGCTCGGCTCCCACATCTGCCACACGGAATGGTGTCCGTAGGTGTGTCCCGCCGCCCCGTTGAAAAGATCCCAATACAGGGCACGCCGAACGTCCGCCGCCACCGAATGTCCGAACTCTTCCGGCCGGAAACTGATCGGATGGTCTTCGTACACCGGTTCCCCGTCGATGACGGGCTTCACGGGAGAGCGATCGTAATCCTTCAGGGTGCCCTCATAGCGGGGATACAACGTCTCGTGGCCGTTTTGCCGCAGATTGAAGTCCAGCCAGTCTTCTTCGTGGAACCACTCGGAGGATCCGTAACCACCCGTGGGGTGGAAGGTGATCAGGTGACGACCTCCGTCGCCCCGCCGAAGTCCCCGGGCGAAAGCTCGAATGATTTCGCGGTGGCTCTCAGTCTCGACGGGACGGTCGCCGCCCAGAATCCAGATGATGTCCTTCTCACGGTACCGGCGGCCCAGCCACTCCCCGTAAACCTCTGCATTCGCCGGGGTGAAGATTTCCGGCCCCACACCCCACTTCCGATTCCACTTATCGCCCCACGTCGGCAGCAGGCCGATCCACAGACCGCGCCGATTGGCCTCGTCGATGACGAAGTCGACGTGATCCCAATAATCGTTCTGCGGCCCCTCCCGCACATCCGGGCGAGTCGGATCGTGGTCTAACAACGGTACGTGGCCGTAAGCATTCGGCACATTTAGTCCGTCAAACTCGGCCAGCGCAACAGCTTGGATCACGGTGAACCCCTTCGCGGCCCGGTCGTCCAGGTAACGAACGGCGTCCTCCCGATTGGACCGATGAAAGAGCTCCCACGCCGTGTCACCCAGATAAAAGAAAGGACGGCCGTCCTCGTGAACCAAGAAACGACGATTCTCACTGACCTTCAGCGTCGCGCCCGAGGCTGCGCCGGCCAAGGCGGCGAAGACCAGCCAAGCAAGTGGCCTCCTCCAGTGTTTCCACGTGACCTTCATCTGCTTCTCCTTTCTGTGAACCGCGGGCCGGCCAACCCTCTACACAGGACGACACGCCGATTTCACCCTTCACCGGCTCAGCCGCATTTTCTCTTAGCCGAAGGTATCACAACGAATGGCAAGAGAGGCCCTTGGGGCCGGCCCACCGTCCAGGCGCCTCCGGCAATCCGTCGAAAGCGGGCCAATCACCTCCCACAGGGACGCGAGTGGCCCGATCCTGCACCGCTCCATCCGCACTCTCACTAGTCTTCACTCGTGCCCGCCGTGAAGGATTTCCTCTATCGCCCGCTTCAAGTGCTCGCTTTGGAAGATTTGTCTCCACTCGGGGCGGATGTAATGGGCGAAGCCCCATTCGATAGCTTTCAACGCGGCGTCCGAAAAGGGTGAGGGCTCCGCACCGAATACGATCGCCAAGGCGATTCGCGCATGACCGGCCAGAAAAGCCTCGGCGGCCGGCCGAGGCACTCCTTGCGCCACCGCCTCTTCCAAGGCTTCCTTCATCCAGCGGGCTGCCGTCGCCACGATGATCTCGGCCATGGCCGGCTCCAGGAGAGCGAACTGATCTACCGTCACGCGGTAAGCTTGGCGGACCGGCGCGTAAATGATCTTCGCCAGCTCCACCCCCGAGGCAAACACCGATTCTTCCCCCGAGACGAGAGCGCTGAGGATATCCTGAGCGGCGACGCCCCCGAAGTAGTCTTGCCGGGCTTCCGGCGTGGGCTGCTCGGTAAAGAACGGAGGGTGGCACGGATGCACGATCATTTGCGTGATGTCGTCTCGCTCCGGGATCTCGCCGATGTAAGCGGCCGCGGCGTCCAGCATGATCAGGCACGCTCCCGTTTTCATACCGGGAACAATCTGTCGGCAGACGCGGCCGATTACCGCGTCGGGCACGGCCACAATGACAAAGTCCGCCCGTCGCACCGCCACGTCGGTTTCTTCCACCCGGTGACCGGCATCCTGCAAGGCTTTGCGTTTCGCCGGATCGCTTTCGCATAACACGGCCAGGTAGTCTTGCGAACCGCGCAGTCGAGCAGCGGCCCGAGCGCCCATTTTGCCTCCCGCACCCAAGATCACAACCGACTTCCGGGACATGATGACGTTATTCCTCCATTAGAAAAGCGTGCGAAGATACTGCACGCTCTGCCGGGCCCACTCGTGCTCCAGCACAATCGTCTGCGAGAGACGGTCCTGCTGGGGCACCCAGAGCTCCAGAATGACGTTGGCAGCGAAGCCGCACCGGCGAAGCTGATCGAGAAGCCAGGGGATCTCCAACTGCCCCCGGCCGGCGGGCCTCCCTTCCACGCGGAACCCCATGCGATGCCACTCGCGCCGCACCACGAAATCCTTGACGTGCAAACAGACCGTGTGCCTGGCCAGACTGCGAACCACCTCCCGGGTACCTTCGGGAATAGCCAGAGAGTTCACCGTATCCAGAACCACGCCGACATGTGAGCTTCCCAGCCTGTCCAGCGCGCCGGCCATCGCCGCGGCCGGCGTCAGGTAATTCTCCAGTCCCAAACGGACTCCACTCGGGAGGAACGCTTCCCGCAAAGGGGTCAAAGCCGCTTCCAGATCTATCCGATCGGCGACCCGATCTTCCGGCAAACTAGGTACGGTTCTCAGCAGCCGGGCACCACAAGCCTGGCAGAAATCCAGCATGCGGAGGAGGTGGTTTTGCTCCAGCCCCTCCGTGCCGATTTCCAACTCGAGTCCGTACCCCCGCAGGGCGGCAAGAACTTCGGCCCGCTCGCCGGGATCCAAACGTTCCAGGGGTAGGTTCGGGCCGAACTGGACTACATCCACGCCCAACGACTGCGCCTTTTCCACCAAATCCAAAGCCCGCATGGGTTGCTCCGGCTCAGCACCGGGGAAACCGATCGACCACATAAACGCATAGGTCCCCACCCCCAGTTTCATGGCTCAGCTTTGCCCGCCCAAGGAAATGACCGTAATGGCCACGATCAGCAGCAGAATTCCGTACACGGAGAGGCGCACGGCTTGGGACGGCGCACCCCTCCATTCCCCCGATATCCATCCCAAGACGTTGGACGTAATCAGCGACATCGACATGAACAAAGGCCACCCCACCACGGGTCCCAACTCACCCAAGGCGTTCGCGCCGGCCCCATAGACAACGAAACTCCCGAAACAGAGCAGACCCATGGAAGACGCCCAAGCCCATTCCCGCCGGGCGGGCCCTCGAAAGACCTTCCAGGTGCCGCGACGCGTCAGCAGATAGGCGGCATAACCGGCGTTGGGCAGAAAACCGGCCGTCAGGCAAAGCGGCCAAATAGCATTGCTCGCCGCGTTCAGGGTCGCTCCGTTTGCCAGGGCCCGCTCCTGCAGCTCGCCTCCGAAAGCGAAGCTGAAGTTCAGCATGGGCGAAAAGATACCTGCGAAGAAGCAGATAATGAGCCCGGTCAGAAAGCCGCCTCTCGGCAAGCTGGAACCTTCCCGCAAGCGGGCGGCTTTGGCACACAGGAAGATACCGCCAAGAACGATGAGCGTACCGATCATCAGAGAAAAGCCTCGGCGAGTCCAGATCTGATCCGGGTGGAGAATCGCCAGGGGATAGAACGTTCCTATCGGAGCGATCAAGCCGAGAATGAGCCCGTAACCGATTGCCAACCCCATTCGGGCTACTCCGAGACCGAACAGCACGGACCCAATCCCCCACCCCAGTCCAAACCAAAGGACCCGTCCTACGACTTCCGGAGAGGTTGCGGCAAAGACGTCGAGCAATCGCGGTACGGTCCACCAGGCGGCCAACCAAGGAATCACGATCAGTCCCGTCACGGAATAGACCAGCCACGAGTTTTCCCATTCCCAACGTGTGAGCTTCTTGAGGGGCGCCACAAAACTCCCGTTGAAAACGCCCCCGACCAACACGGCCGCTACACCGTACAAGAGTTCCATGCCCCGGCTCTCCTCCTTAGCGCTGATCGACCACTGCAACCTCGTAGGGAGCTAGATCGACCACACGTTCCAGATCCGTTATGACGATCTCCAGTGGAATGGAAAGGCGGTTGGCTACGATCCACCGCCGCAATCCACCTCGACGGAGCACCAGCGCCGCCACGTCTCCCGGCGTGTCGACCTCGCAGACTTCCAGCTCTTGAGATTTGATTTCGCCGAAGGCGGCGAACACACTGTAAACGGGATATACGTCGTCGCCGTCCTGCACACCACCCGGCCCATGGGTGGCGAAGTACGTGGCGGACTTCGCCCCGGCCGAGATCAGAGCACAAAGCGACGCAACCGTCCAAGCGGCGCAAAACGGTTCCCGCTGACGGGGATCGGGATCCGGCGGTGTATAGTCGGTCGTGGCCGCCGGATTGTTGCGCGGTCGCAGAGTGATGGGAGACACCCCGACAGGTTTTCCGAAGGCGAATCCCTGCGCGGTTCTCACCGGCCAGTAGACCCCGTCCGCATTGGCCGTCACAGATTCATCGTCCTGGCTGTGAACCTGAGGACAGGCGGAAAAGGTGAGGCCGTCCCACGCCCCGTTCTCCGGACGATTTCGGTTCAGCTCGGCGAAATGGAAGTCGGTGCCAATGATCAGACGGGCTTGCGGACCCAAGACCTCTCTCGCCGCAGAAGCCATGGCGGAGTCCGATGTCGGACGCTCCGAGGTGTATAGGAGCCAACGCACCACCAGAGGTGCGAGGCACCTCAGCCGCCGGAGGTCGCAAGGCATGCGGACGACGACTTCCAGAGGCGTACCCAGAAGCCGAAATGGAAGCAGCAAGTCGTCCGGATCCGTCGACGCCCACCACTCGACCCGCACGTGATCCAAGCGAAGCCGGCGAAGGCGCTCTATCTCGACGGTCGTCGGGAGCCGACGCGTGTTCCAAACAAGTCCCAGGGCGGGACGGGGGTACATCCCGCCCTGGGCGCGCACCACTCTCCGATCGGAGGAGTTTAGATCCCGGGCTCCTTTCACTAGGCCGGGAACGCAAGGAGGGTGTCCTGCGTCCCCGGCGCACGCTGCCTCACGATCGGGAGGAGGGAGGAAGGCTATGCGTGGCGCGCCGCCGACCCGCACGAGCAGGTGCTGCTCAATGCGGCTGCCTGCCGGTACATAGACAGGAAAAGGTTGGGCCAGCGGCGTACAGTAAGTCTTGTAGTTGTTGTCCGTCCAGTTCCGGTGGTCTTCGGTTTCAAACTCGTCACCGGAGAACTCCAGTTCGACTTTAAGTTCCGGTTCCGGGCGGTAGACCAAAGACCGGATCGATACAAACGGTTGCCAGGGAGCCACCTCAACGGGGAAGCGGCCGCGAACGTGGGACCCGTCGACAGTCTCCACGGTACAGAGCTTTCCTAGACAGTTTTCAAGAGGATGATGTACGGAAAGACCCAGGCGGTTTCGCCAAAACGAGGATCGCGCTTCGCCGCTCAAACTTACCGTAAAGACACTCTCGGCATCCGCCCGACAAACGACGCTCCAAACAAAATCTATCGGGCCTGCACGGTGGGTGGAACGAAACCTCACCTCGAAAGAGGAGTCCCCCTCGCTTGTCTGAATTTCCTCGATACGCCCCTCGACAGTTCCCCAATTCCGATCCCGGACGGTTGG